>JAZMZX010000101.1:0-50058 GCA_045586225.1 Eubacteriales bacterium | reverse complement strand
GCGGTTCGGCTTTGCCGAATGCGAATCTTCACGCATTTCTGACGCATACCGCGCACTGAGCAAGTGAAAAGCTCCGCTTTTGCGAATTTTGCGCTAGCAAATTTCGCCGCCGCCCAACACCACGCCGTCGGCATAGAAAACGCAGTGCTGACCCTTCGTAGGCGCCCGCTGCGGCTCGTCGAAAACCAGCCGCCAGCGCTCACCGCCGGGGTACACGGTAGCCGCCGCTTCTTTCGGCGTATATCTTATCTTCGCCGTCACGCGGAAGGGCTCTTCCGCTTTTTCAAAGGCCGGAGTATACACGTTTTCGATCTCTATCTCACGGGCAAAAAGGTCTCCCTCGTCGGTGGACACGGTGACGGTGTTTGCCTCCGCGCTCTTTCCTATCACGTACGCAGGCTTGCCAAGGGCAATGCCAAGCCCCTTTCTCTGCCCCGTGGTGTACCTCGCATAACCGCCGTGGGTGCCAACCCGCTTCCCCTCCACGTCAATGAAGTCTCCCTTTTCGTGGACGAAGCCCTGCCTTTCCATATAAGATGCGTAGTCTCCGTCGGGGATAAAGCAGATGTCCTGGCTGTCGGCATCGCCGCCCACCTCAAAGCCGTGGGCTGTGACGTACTCCCTCACCTCGGGCTTATTTTTATCCCCCAGAGGCAAAATCAGCCTCGAAAGCACCGATTGCGGGAGGGTATAGAGCATATAGCTCTGGTCCTTTCTCTTGTCGGCGGCAACACTAAGGGTAACTCTTCCGTTCGGAAGCGTGCAAAGCCCGGAATAATGGCCCGTTGCTATATAGTCGTAGCCACCCTCGTTCGCCGCATCCAGAAGAAAACGAAGCTTCACCGTTCTGTTGCAGATAACGCAGGGATTCGGTGTCTTTCCCGCGCCGTATGCAGCCACAAAGGGCTCCGTAACGCAGCGGCGGAAGGCTTCCCTTGCGTCGCCCGTCAGGTGGCCGATACCGATGGCATCGCACACAGATTTAGCCTTTTGAGACGCGCTGCCTTCTTTATATGAGAAAAACTCCTCCGCTTCCCTGCCGTCGCCGTGCATGAGGAACGTGATCCCCGTGACCTCGTATCCCGCCTCCGCAAGATAGAGAGCCGCCGCTGCGCTGTCCACGCCGCCGCTCATCGCAAGGAGCACGCGCTTTTTTTCATTATTGGTTCGGTTGTCAAGCATATACTTTCATCTTCCGTTACTGTATCGAATTTAAGAACTCGTCCACCTTTGCCATATAAAGCTCGGGCGCAACGCAATAGCTGAGCCCGTGAGGAGCCCCGCTGACGATGAGAAGCTCTTTTCTTGAGGCGCAGGCCTCGTAATTGTCAAGCGTGAAGCCCACGGGAACGTATCTGTCGCCGTCGCCGTGGATGAGGAGCACCGGCACCGTTGTGTTTGCAAGAGCGCAGGGCGCGCTTGCGTCGTCGAAGCGCCAGCCGTCGCGATGGCGGCACACAAGCTCCGAGACCCACAAAACGGGGAACTCAGGCAGGTGGTATCTCCGCTTCAGAACGTAACGGAACTGCTCGCGGGGCGTGGAGTAGCCGCAGTCGGCGATTATTCCCGACACGCGCGCCTTCACGTATGGCAGCTCCGATGCCATCAGCGCCGTTGATGCGCCCATGGAGCATCCCATAAGCACGATCTTTTCGTCATCACCGAACCGCTCCGACACGTATCGGCACCAGGTCTCAACGTCGTATCTTTCCTTTGCGCCGTATGAAATAGCCTCGCCCTCGCTTTCGCCTGCGGCTCTGTGGTCGATCACAAGCACGCTGTAGCCGCGGGGCATAAGCTCCTTGAATATTCCTGCAAAATCCACGTAGCCTGCGCTTCTGTAGCCGTGGATGAGAATGGCGGTGCGCCCCGTCTCCGCCGCGGCGAAGAGCCGCGCGGAAAGCGTGAGCCCATCGTAGCTTTTAACGGTGACCCGCTCGCTCTCACCTTCCCTTATCAGGCGTCGGCCGCGCTCGATCTCACCGATCATATATTCCGTCGGGGTGCCGCGAAGATGCTTCTCGATATATTCTCTCTGCTCACTTGGCGGATCGCAGGATCTTTTGAAGGCTACCTTATAAAAACACTCGCCCACAGCGTAAAGCGCCGTTGCAAGAAGGGCTGCCACGCCCAAAACGGCCAAAAACACTACCATCAGTCTGCCCCTCCTTCCTTCGGGATGTTTACTTTTTCGGCAAAATGATATAAAATATAAAAAACGAATCTAAAAGGACGAAAGAACATGAAAAACGATAAGAACATGACCCTCCGCCTTTCCGACGATCTCCTCCGCAGGCTCTACTACATTGCCGCCGCCGAAAAGCGCACGCCCAACAACCACATTCTCCATATGCTCCGTCAGAACATTGCATATTTCGAGCGTGTCCACGGCAAGATACCCGAAGCTGCTCTCCGCTCTATCGAGCTTCCCGAGGAAAAGCCCGCCGATGACGGCGAGAATTAATCGACTCTGCTCGTAAGCTCGATGAGAAGATCTATATCGTCGGGCTGTACGGATGCCTCGTGGGCGGCTCTGTTTCTGCCCACGGCACCGCATTTTTCGCATTTATGAATGATGATGTAGCCCTTCTTCCTGTCGGGCTCCACACGTATGGGACGCATTATGCCGCCACAGTCTGCCGCTCTGTCACCGGGATTCACATCGAGGTGAAGGGAGCAGAGGCATCGGGGGCAATGATTTCGGGAGGTGTAGCCCAGAGGCTCCACCTGAAAGCCGCAGTTTGCGCAAACAAACCCCGAATCGTTTTTGCGGAATCTTTTTTCATCCATGGTACCGTATCTCCTATTGATCAACAAAGCTCAGTAAGCCGCATTCCCGCGGCTTTTTTCTTTTTCTATAAGCCGTGCGGCTATCGCCGCGTTTATCCTTGAAAGCTCCAAAAGCTCCGCCCGCCGTTCACCGTTCACCTCCGACCGCATCCCCGAAAGAAGCGTGCTATAAAGTGTGTCGGCATCGAGGCTTGCGGCATATATAACGAAGGGGAGACCTGCGTGGCGCATGAAGCCGTCCACCTTTGGGTCGTACCCCAGCGCCACCGCTGGCGTACCCGCCGCCACTGAATACACGAGCCCGTGAAGGCGCATGGAAACGTTCAGGCACGCGCCCCTCATAAGGGCAACCGCTGCCTCAGGTGTGAGATGATCTTCGTCGACGGCGGCGGAGTCTCCGATCAGCGCCGCCACGCGCTTTGAGATCTTCATATCCTTTTTCGGCTGCAGAGGCAAAAGCACCGCCCTCACGCCGTGGCTTTCCGAAAGCCTGCGGAAGGCCCCAGCCACCGCTGCCTCAAAGCCGCGGGAGGTGCCGCTCCATCTGCGCAGGGAAAGGGTCGCGTATTTGCCCGATCCTGCGGCCGACGGCGCTCCGTTATCCGTGCCGCTTCCCAGAAGAAGCGCAGGGTCTGCCGTCACCCGTGCAGGCACCGTCACGCCAAGCCCGCGGAGACGGGAAAGCGAATCCTCATCGCGGAGAGTGATCTCACAAACACAGCCGTTGACGGTGTCCCTCACGCGAAGAGCGTTTCTTCCGTTTCTCACAGGACCGATGCCGTTTGCTATCATCATAACGGGAAGGCCAAGCCTTTTCGCAAGCTTTATAACGTGCAAATAATAGTATAGGGACCTTTTGCTCGTTTTGTCCTGCAAAAGGGAGCCCCCTCCGAAAAGGAGCACACGGGAGCTTTTTATGCCTCGCCGCGTTTCAAACGGGCGCGCTCTGCCGAAAGCATCCACGCCAAACTCCCTCATAAGCCTCCGTGGGTGCCTTCCCAGCACCGCTATTCTTGCGCCGCGGCATTCCGCGCGGATGCCGTCGCAGAGCACCTTGAGCACTGCGTCGTCTCCGCTGTTGTGAAATCCGTAATATCCCGAGAAAATGCAGTCGTAGGCCTTGCCGTTTTCGGATTTATCCTTATGGTCGGCAAGTATACGTTCGTATATTTCAAGGTGGCGCGAGGCGAAGGCTTCGGCAGAAAACTCCGCCTCCACTCTTTTTCTCAGAGCTTCGCCCATTTTCAGGCGCCCGTTTTTATCGTTTATCAGAAGTAAAAGCTTTTCCGCAAGTGCAGAAGCGTCCTCCGAGGGGAAAAGATATCCGGTCTCCCCATCCTTCAAAAGGTATGGGATGCCGCCGACAGCGGAGGCAACGGCAGGCTTGCAGAGGGCGGCGCCCTCAAGCATAGAATAGGGAAAGCTCTCCGACCTGGACGTGACGGCGTTTATATCGACAGTACCGTAAAACGAATATATATCGGAAACGTGACCGAGAAATTTTATTCTGTCGGTGTCACCGGCAAGCTTACGGAGCTTCTCCTTCTCGGCGCCGTCGCCGGCAATAAGGAAAACAGCGCTGCTTTCCTTTTTCAGCACTTCCTTTGCGGCCTTTATGAAAACGTCGACACCCTTCACTTTGTCCAGCCGCGCCGCAATGCCAACGTACACCTTGCCGCCGTCGTAGGCAAAGCCGTACCGTCGGCAGAAATCCTCCTTCGGGAGCCTCTCCTTCGGCACCGCCGAAAGGTCGATGCCGTTATATGCAGTGTAAACGGAATTTGGCATAAAGCCGCGCTTTATCATCATATCGCAAAAGCTGTGAGACACGGCGATGTAATAGGGTATCCTATGAAGAGCGTACACATTCAGCCCCGTGAAGAAAAGCTTCTTCACCGGCGTTTCGAAATCCAGCAGATAATCGCTGTGGATAGTGGTTACAACAGGCACTCTCACACGGCTCCTCACAAAGGATGCCACAAAATTTGCCCTTGCGCCGTGAACGTGGAGTATGTCGAAGCCTTCGGAATTTATCATATCCGCAATATCCCTTACAACGGAAAGGTCAAAGCGGCTTTTCTGCCTGAAAAGCACGTGGTCCACGCCGAGGGTGGGCAGGTCACGGTAAAAATCCCCCTCAATAAGGCAGCCCACACGCACGTATACGGAGTGACGAAGGGCAGAAAGCAGCGCAAAAAGACTCGTTTTCGCGCCGCCGCTGTCGCCGCCCGATATTAAGTGAAGCACCTTCATATCCTCGCCTCCCACGCCGTTTTTTCAAAAAAACACCTGCGTCGGGCCGTTTTAAGCCCAACTCTACAGCCAATAATTATATCATATATATTTTTTTCGGTCAACAAGCGAGCTTGTGCGGAGCCAAATAATGGCTCGTATCAAAACGCCCGCGCCGCATAAAACTAACATCGTATCAGTTCCCATGCGGACTGATACAAAAAGATCGAAAGGGCTCGTATACGAGAGTTCGTTATGCAGAAGAAAAACAAAAGGCGCACGGTCACGGCTTTTGCCGCCGCGGCAATTATTATTGCCGTCACGGTGCTCACCCTTGCGGTGCCTGCCTTTGCCGCCGACAGAATGCCCGACGGCGGCTCCCCCGATAATGGATGGACCCCCTACAGCGGAAGGCGTGAGAATCCCTCCGTGGGCAGCGGTATAAACGGAAACAACAATTCCCCCGTGGGCAACGGCGGCGGCATCGCAGCACACGATGACACCACAAACCACTACACCGGCAACACAACGGACAGATACAGAAACGGCACCGCCGCAGACAGTGGCATCATGGATGACGTCAGCGATGCCGTTACCGAGGACAGAGTAACAAGCGACTCCGTCACCGACAAGGTGACCACCCACGACACCGTTCCCGACAAGGATGATGAAGGCAAGGGCACCGAGATCCTTGAAAGCATCAAGGACGAAATGGGAGAAGAGGAGGGCGAGGTCATGGGCGCCATGGACAAAAACGGCGGCGTCGTTGGCATCGTCATCGCCATTCTCATTGCTGTTGCTGTGATCGTGCTCATCATTGCCCTCGTGCCAAAGGGCACGAGCGGTATGTAACCGCACGGTATGTGACCGCAACGCGAAAAAGCAAAAAAAGACCCGGGATCGGGTCTTTTTTTCTTTAGTCTTCAACCATGTTTTTGATCCTCGGAGGCTTTTCAAGATCGGAAAATCCGTAAAAGCGCTTTGCATTCCCGCCGAGGAAGAGCTTCTTTTTGTCCTCGCTCATCAGGTCGGACTTAGTGATAAAATCGTAGCTCATCTTATATGTGATGGCTGTCATGGTGCGTGGGTAATCGCTTCCCCACATGAGCTTTTCCATGCCCACAAGCTCCGCGGCTCTTTTTATCGCCTTCACCGCCGAGGGGTAGGGGTAAAACTCGCTGTTGAAAAGCCAGGTGATGCCGCCGCTTTCAATGAAAACGTTTTCGTTTTCCGCCACCTTGATCTGCTCCTCCCAGCCGTCCCTCGTCACCATGCCGAAGTGGCCGATGGCGATGCGGAGGCTTGAATATTCCTTTGCAAGCCTCGAAAGCGCCTCCGTCTGAAGGGCGCCGTCCGCAAGATCGATGGAAATGAACTTGCCATACTCTGCCGCCAGGCGGAAGGGCTCCCTATGCGCCATAAGGTCCGTGTTGCTAAGACGGGAGGCGCATATCTTTATGCCGTCGAATGCTCCGACGTCTCCCAGGGGCTTCTCCTCGTAGAGTGCACAAACCTTGAGCCTGCCGCCCGATGCCTCCTTGCACCTAAGAAGATAGGAATCCTGATTGCCGTCGATATATTCCTGAGTAATAACGGCGGCAGACACCTCGGCATAGTCCATATTGGCAAGGAATCTTTCGGCGGAATTCACGCCATCCGTCATGTATGCCGGCATCATCTGGCGAAGCTCGCCGCCAAAATCACTTTTTCCGCCGCCGACGTGGTAAACCGGCCTGCCGTTCACAAGGCCCGCCTGCTTATCCCATAAATGCGCGTGCGCGTCTATTATCATCATAACGTTACACCGTCCTTGAATATGGCGATCTCGCGGCAGCCTTCGAGCTCGTTTTTGGTGGGTTCACCGTCGGCAACACGCCTGATAAGCTCCAGAAGCTCCTCTGCCGCTTCTTTTTTATCGTCAACGTCCGCGGAAAAATCGATCCAGTGAGGCTTCTTTTTCGCCAGCGCCGCGTTTGACGCTATCTTCAACGTGGGCACCGCGCCGCCCAGGGGCGTGCCACGTCCTGTTGTGAAAAGCACGAGATGGCAGCCCGCAGCCGCCAGATTCGTTATGGAAACGATATCGTTTCCCGGTCCGTTCAGAAGGCTGAGCCCCTGCTTACGCACGGTGTCGCCGTAGGTGAGCACGTCCACAACGGGAGCGGTGCCGCCCTTCTGCACGCATCCGAGAGATTTTTCCTCAAGGGTGGTGATGCCGCCCTCCTTATTGCCGGGGGAGGGATTCTCAGACACGGGCTCACCGTGGGACCTGAAATATTCCTTGAAATCGTTTATAAGATCCACGCTTTTTTCGAAAACGTCACGGGAAACGGCGCGCTCAAAGAGCACCGTTTCGGCGCCAAACATTTCGGGCACCTCCGTCAGCACCGCAGAGGCTCCCATGGAGCAGAGCTCGTCCGTTACAAGCCCCACAACGGGGTTTGCCGTGATACCGGAAAGTCCGTCGGAGCCGCCGCACTTCATGCCGACCGTAAGCCGCGACACGGGCACCTTCACCCTCACGTCAAGGGCGGCACGCGCCTGAAGCTCACGGATGAGCCCTATGCCCTCTTCGATCTCGTCGCCGCAGTCCTGCGTCGAAAGAAACTTCACCCGCTCCGGGTCCCAGCCTCCCAGCACCGCCTTCATCTCACCGATGTGATTGTTCTCACATCCGAGGCCAAGCACCAGCACACCGCCCTTATTGGGGTGGTTTATGAGTCCGCGGAGGATGAGCTGTGTGGTCTTCATGTCGTCGCCAAGCTGGCTGCATCCGTAGGGATGGGAAAGAGCTATAGCGCCCGTTGCCTCCGCCAGCTTTTTCGCGGTTCCGTTCACACATCCCACGGTGGGCACTATCCACACGTCGTTGCGGATGCCTATCTTCCCGTCCTCGCGCTCGTACGCGCTGATGAGGAAGGGCTCCTTTTCGGGAAGCCTCTCCGCCTTCGGATCGTATTCGTAGGAAAGGATGCCTCCAAGCTTCGTTTTCATATTGTGTGTGTGCACGCTGTCACCTGCCGCAATGTCGGCGGTGGCAACGCCGATGGGGAAGCCGTATTTTATAACGTCCTCTCCCTCGCGGATGGGGAAAAGAGCCGTTTTATGGCCTGTGACGGTGTTCACCGCCACGTTGTCGCGTTCGTTTATCTTGACAGTATCCATTTCATTGCTCCTCTCGCGCCGAGAGCCTCAATCTTTTCCATGCATTCGGTCACTTTTTCGGCAAGGTCCGAAATATCCTGCGACCAAAGATCTTCGTTTCCGAGTATCTCTGCCACCGTGCCGTTTTTCAGCGCGTTCACGGCGTATTCGGAATCCTCGGGAGTGTCGTTCTTATAAAAGCTGAGAAGAAGCGCCAGCGACATTGTGAGCGCCTTCGGATATTCGCCGTGCTTTTCCCTGTATTCAAGCATGGTGGGCAGCACGCGCACGGAGAATTTGCTCACGGAATTGAGAGCGATGGAGCGCAGACGGTGCCTGATGAAGGGATTTTCAAAGCGGTCGTACACCTTCGCAGCAAAGGCGATGCTCTCCTCTGTCTCGCCGATGGTGGGCAGTATCTCGCCCTTGACGCAGGCAGAGAGATATGCTCTCACGTCCTCGTCCTTCATGCATTCGCCAACGGTCTCGAGCCCTGCAAGGATGGCGCCCGGCACCATAGAGGTGTGTGCGCCGTTGAGTATGCGCACCTTTATCTTTTTATAGGGCTTCACGTCATCGGTCCAGATAACGTTATAGCCTGCGGCGCGGAGAGGAAGCTCATTTTCGAAATCCCCCTCGATGACCCACAGATGGAAAAGCTCCGCCGTGTCCAGCATTTTGTCGTCGGGGTGCTTCTCTGCCGTTTCGTCGGTGGGGTAGCCGGTGACGATACGGTCAACAAGCGTGTTTGCAAAGCTGTTTTCTTCGTTTATCCAGCGCTTGAAATCATCGCCCAGACCCCAAAGGTCCGCATATTCCAGAACGCAGCGGTGAAGCTCGCGTCCGTTGTTGTCGATGAGCTCGCATGAGAGCACGATAAAGCCCGGAAGCCCCTTTTCGTACCTTCTGTACAGAAGCTGAGTAAGCTTGCCGGGGAAGGAGCGGCAGGGTCTGTCCTCAAATTTGCAGGCCGGGTCGAATTCGATGCCCGCCTCGGTGGTGTTTGAAGCGATGAATCTGAAATCGGGTGCATCCGCAAGGCTCATATAGCCGTCGAAATCGGCATAAGGGTCAACGCAGCGGGACACAGATTCAACAAGAGTGTGCTCCTCCCTGACCTCGCCCCCATCGATGCCGCGAAGATAAAGATTGTATTTGCAGCCCTGAGCGTTCATAATGCCGCATCTTCCCTCGGGAAGGGGCTGTACTATAACGGCTTTGCCCTCGTAAAGACCTT
Source organism: Eubacteriales bacterium (assembly GCA_045586225.1). Classification (GTDB taxonomy): domain Bacteria; phylum Bacillota; class Clostridia; order Oscillospirales; family CAG-272; genus DTU064. The sequence goes on along the minus strand of JAZMZX010000101.1, from coordinate 40,655 downwards.
TTTTGTTGAGTCCGTGAAGGAAATAGTCAAAAAATCCGCGGAGGAAATTGCCCTCTCCAAACTGTATGATAGTTTCTTTCATTTTCATTCCCCTATCTTGATAAGAAGCTTTGCCAAGGTTCCGTCGTTGTTGGCCAGAGCCTTGAAGGCGCTGATGGCGTCGTCCATTTCATAAATGCCGCTCACCATTTTCATAACGTCTGCCCTGCCCGATGCGGCAAGGTCGATATTGTTTAAAAAATCGGCGCGGAGCGCGTTTCTGCTTCCGTGTACGTTCAGCTCCTTTTTCAGAAGCACAGAATGCACGAAGCTCGTTTCGCGCTTGCCGTTTCCGATGAGGATAATGTTTGCCGCGTACGCCGCCGCATCGATGCAGCCGAGGAAGGTCTCGGGAGCGCCGCAGGCTTCAATGCAAACGTCGAAGCCCTGACCGCCCGTGAACTCCTCCGTGAACTCCTGAAGAGACGCGGTCTTTGTGTTCACAATGCCGTCGGCGCCGTATTCCTTTGCAAGCGAGAGCCTGTTATCGAGGATATCGGCAACGGCGATCCTGCCGCATTTTTCCTTAGCGGCAAGAAGAGCGAAAAGCCCGATGGGGCCTGCGCCCACAACGAGAACGTTGTCCGTGCTCTTTATCTCCGCTCTCGACACCGCGTGCTGAGAGATGGAGAAGGGCTCGATAAGGGCGAGCGCCTCAGCAGAGAGTCCCTTGCCCCCGTATATTCTTTCGATGGGCATTGCCACGTATTCGCAGAAGGCGCCGTCCCGCTGAACTCCCATGGTCTGATTGTCGGTGCAGCAGTTAACGAATCCGCGGCGGCAGGAATAGCACTCGCCGCAGTTGAAGTATGGATTCGCGGTGACCACGTCGCCGACCTTGAGTCCTCTGTCGTTTTCGGGGATATACGCTATCTCAGCGGAAAATTCGTGTCCCGGGATGCGGGGATATGTGGTGAAGGGCTGGTTTCCCGTGAAGGATGCCACGTCGGCACCGCATATACCAACGTATCTGATGCGCAGAAGCGCCTCGCCGGGGCGAAGCTCCGGCATGGGAAGCTCCCGTATCTCGATCTCACCGGGACGGGGGATAACGATTGCTTTCATTGTGCTTTTCATATTCATTCAGCCTCCACGTATTCCTTATTCCAGATCGCCGCGGTCTTCAGGGGTGCGCCCTTGCAGTAGATCTTGTTTTCGTATGCATCAAGGGGGTCCTTGATGAATTCTTCCTTATCGATAAGCTCCACCACCTCATCGTAACGGCTGTCCACCAGCACGTCGATGGCCTTTTCCATGTGCGCCTGCCTGAAATTGATGGAGGCGAAGATAAGGTGATTTTCAAAGCCAAAGGGCATGGTGTCGTAGGTGACCTTGGGACCGAGGGAGAAGCTGTTGTATACGCCGTTGCAGCCCAGCACCTTATGCTCAAAGGCAATGCGATGCTCCACGTTTGAGCCGCTTGCGCCAATGAAAAGGGTGGCTCTGCCGCCAAGCCTTTCGATTATGGCATCAGCCGTCGCCTTCTCGTCAAGCCCTGCGGTGGAAAGATAGTCCGCATTCGCTATCTCCTTTGAGAAGGTGACCTTACGGCTCTCCTCTCCGCTTCTGCCAACGAAGAGTATCTTTGCTCCGGGGTGATGCCTCCGTATCTGGTCGGCCATGAAAAGTCCCGTCATACCGAGCCCGAACACAACGGTGCGCCCGAATACCGAATCCTTGGCAATGGCTCTCGCCTCCGCCTCGGAGCATTTGCGCCTTGCCATTTCAACGCGGAAATTGTGGGCCTCGCCAAGGTCCTCCATGCGCTCAAGCTGGAAGATGGCGCAGGCATAGGGGTCTGCAAAGGAAAGCCTCTTCAAAACCGAAAGGGGCAGCTTCCTTTTTCCGTCATACTCCTTCGGCAGGCGGAGAAGCATATCGGGATTAAAGTAATTCTTATCGCAGAAAAGGCCGTCGGCACCGTCGCAGCCGTATTCGAAGTAGGTTTCGTCCTCGGTGTAGCGGGTGGGGTCGTAGCTGTCGCCGCCGCGGATGAGCACGATGGCAAATCTCTCCTCGGAGGGCACCCAGACAACGCCCTCGTGGCCGTTTATGAGCCTGTCCTCACCCTTGGGGAATTTCGCCGTGAGCTTGCCCTCACGGCCCATTTTCATCAGCTCGTAGTCCGTGCCGCAGAAGCCCTGAAAAACGGGGATAGCCTCAACTCCCGAAAGGGCGGGCTCTCCGCGGAGCCTTTGTCTTTCCGGATTTATAAGCTCCACCTCTCCGTACTTTATGGGCAGCTTTTCGTCATTCTGAAAATAAGTTCCGTAAACCTTCATGGTCTGTCCCCCTTATATTTAGTGTCTGTAGTTTGCCATTTTCTCGCAGTATTCGCCGTAGACCCGCTTATATTCCTTGTAGGTCGCCTCGTCGATCCTGCTCTCTTTGTACATTTCCTCGATCCTTTGTCCGAAGCGTATCCTTGCCTCGTGAGCCACGGATTTATAATTGTTCATAAGATTGATATCTATCTCTGCGCGAAGAGCGTCAAGCTCCTTTTTCGCCCTGCGTTTTTTGAACATACGCCCTCCCCGTAAAGCACATTTATCTAAGTTAATTCTATCACGCAGCATATACATATGCAACAAAATTTGAATATCGTTTTTTTGCGAATTCCTTTAATATTTTTTCATATGCCATAGGATCGGCAATATTTACGAAAGTTTTGTTGCAAGATAGAAAAAAAGAATATATAATATTATATATAAACACATAAACTCACAAAATCGGAGCTTTTGCAAAATGGAAAACAAAAGAAATCTTACGATGCTCTGCGACTTTTACGAGCTCACCATGGCAAACGGATACCTGAAATGCGGTAAAGCCGACGAGATATCATATTTCGACGTTTACTTCCGTTCCGTGCCCGACGGCGGCGGCTATGCCGTGGCTGCAGGTCTTGAGCAGATAATCGAATACGTAAAGGACCTTCATTTTGACGAGGAGGACATCGAATACCTCCGCAGAAAGAAGATCTTCGATGAAAGCTTCCTTGATTATTTGAAAGATTTCCGATTCACCGGCGATATGTGGGCAATGCCTGAGGGCACCGTTATCTTCCCCAACGAGCCCATCATCACAGTGCGCGCCCCCGCGCCCGAGGCGCAGTTTATCGAGACCTACCTGCTCCTCACCATAAACCATCAGTCTCTCGTGGCAACGAAGGCATCCCGTATCGTGAGAGCCGCCGACGGCAGGACCGTCAGCGAATTCGGCTCACGCCGCGCTCACAATGCGGACGCCGCCATCCTCGGTGCAAGAGCAGCCTACATCGGAGGCGTGAACGCCACCGCCTGCACTGTAACGGACGAGCTTTACGGCGTACCCGCAACGGGCACCATGGCTCATTCCTGGGTGCAGATGTTTGACACGGAATACGAGGCATTCCGCACCTACTGCGAGATATATCCCGAATCCGCCACCCTGCTCGTCGACACCTATAACGTGCTGAAAAGCGGTATTCCCAATGCCATCCGCGCCTTCCGCGAGGTGCTTTTGCCCCGCGGCATCAAAAAGTGCGCCATCCGCCTGGACTCCGGCGACATTACGTACCTTTCCAAAAAGGCACGCAAGATGCTGGACGACGCAGGCTTTGACTACTGCAAGATCCTTGTTTCCAATTCCCTCGACGAATATCTCATCCGCGATATGATCCGCCAGGGCGCGCAGATCGACGCCTTCGGCGTTGGCGAGCGCCTTATCACCGCAAAAAGCTCCCCCGTTTTCGGCGGCGTTTATAAGCTGGTCGCCGTTGAGGATAAGGAAGGCAACATCATCCCCAAGATCAAGATAAGCGAAAACGTTGCCAAGATCACCACACCTCATTTCAAAAAGGTGTACCGCCTCTTCTCCAAGGAAACGGGCAAGGCAGAGGCAGACCTTATCACCCTCTACGATGAGGAGGTAAACGACAAGCAGCCCCTTGAGATCTTCGACCCCAGCTACACCTGGAAACGCAAGGTGCTCACGAATTATTACGCACGTCCTCTTCTCAAGGAGATATTCAGAAACGGCGAATGCGTATATAAAAATCCGCCTCTGGAGGCAGCAAGAGAATACTGCATGCTGCAGCTCCAATCCCTCTGGGACGAGGTCCTTCGCTTTGAAAACCCCCACAGCTACTACGTTGACCTTTCGGAGCGCCTCTGGAACGAAAGACAGAAGCTGCTCTCCCGTCACTCGAAGACCTGACCTGCCTGAAAGGGGCATAATTAATAATAAAACAAAAAAAGGAGCGTAAAAATGAAGCCCAGAATACTCGTTATCAGCGAAGCCAATATTGATTTTGTGTGCCGCACGGACTCATTCCCCGAAACGGGCAAGATCGTGGTGGGCAACGCCTACGATTACGTTCCCGGCGGAACGGGCGCTATGTACGCCGTTACCGTGACGGCTCTCGGCGCAGAGGCTATCCTGTGCGCCCGCGTGGGCAACGACCCTAACGGACAGCGCTTACGCTCCATATACCGCGAGATCGGCGTTGACACCCGCTTCATGTTTATGGACAGACGCGCCTCCACCGGTCTTTCCTCCGTTGCCGTGCTCCCCACCGGCGAGCGTCAGACCCTCCACTTCCCCGGCGCAAACCTTTTCCTTTCCGCCCTCGACGTTGAGGAGGCCTTCACCTCCCTGCCCGACGTAGCTCTCATGAAGCTGGATATTCCCGAGCGCATCGCTATCTCCGCCTCGGAGCTTGCGGCAAGAAAGGATATCCCCCTGGTCATCAGCGCTCAGGGTGCAAGAGCCGACTATCCCCTGTCAAAGCTCTTCCCCTCGGAGATATTCTGCCCCAACGAAAGCGAGCTGCAGATGTACACCGGCATCGCCCCCTCCTCCACGGAAAACTGTCTGCGTGCCGTTATCCGCCTTGCATCCATGGTGACGGCTAAGTACTATGTTATCAAAATGGGTGAGCGCGGAGCCTTCATCTACGACGGCAAATACTATAACGTCGTCATGGCAAACAACGTGACCAAGGCAGACACCGCCGGCTCCGGCGACATATTCACCGCTGCCATGGCGGCTGAATACGCAAGAAGCAAAAATATTATGCGCGCCGTTAAGTATGCAAACGCGACGGCTGCCCTCTCCATCTCCCGTCCCGGCAAGCTGGATTCCATCCCCACCAAGGACGAGGTGGCAGAGTTTATCACGAACCGAAAGATCGAGCTTTAATGATGTTGACTTCAAATCGCAAACGAATACTTGGCGTAGACTACGGCGACGCACGCACGGGTCTCGCCCTATCCGACCTTTCCGGCTTCCTTGCCTCCGGCATCGGCACCGTGAAGGCAACGGGAATGAGAAAAACGGCTGATGCCGTTGCCGAGGCGGCAAAGAAAAACGACGTCTCCGAGATAGTTCTCGGCTTGCCCGTGAATATGAACGGCACGGAAGGACCCCGCGCCGAGAAGGCACGTGCCTTCGGCAAAATGCTTGAGGAGCTGACGGGGCTTCCCGTTATCCTTTTCGACGAAAGGCTCACCACCTCCGCCGCACATCAGATAATGAATCTGACGAACACGCGCGGCCGCGACCGCAAGGGCAAGGTGGACACCCTCTCCGCAGAGATAATCATGCAGGATTATCTTGACAGCAAAAAACGCACGCTTTTATAAGCGGTCACATCACAGGTAAACGCGCACAGAGCAAAAGCCTCGTGCGCGTTTGCTTACGGAATGATCATTTACGGAAAATACAATGAAAACTCTTATCTTTAACGGCTCGCCACGCAAAAACGGCGACACCGTCAGCCTTATACGCACGCTCACCGATTCCCTCGCGGGCGAATACAAGGTCGTCGACGCATACAGATGCTCCGTATCTCCCTGCCTTGACTGCAGATACTGCTGGGAACATCGCGGGTGTGCCATAAACGACGAAATGCAGGAGATATATGCCTATATCGAGGAGTGCGACAATATCGTGATCGCGTCTCCCATCTATTTTTCCGAGCTGACGGGAAAGCTTCTCGACCTTGGAAGCCGACTGCAGACCTTTTTTTGCGGCAGTTTCTTCCGCCGCGAAAAGGTGATCACCAAGCCTAAACGGGGCGCTGTTATCCTTGTGGGCGGCGGCGACGGAAACGGAGACGCGGCGCATAAGACCGCCGTCACGCTCCTTCACCACATGAACGCATACGATATCCACCCCCTCGTGATTTCCCATAACACAAACACCATCCCGGCCTCGGACGACACCGACGCTGTGAACGGAGCCAAAAGCGTGGCGGAATTTTTCAACAACCAATAAAAAGAACCCCGTCGGGGTTCTTTTTTATTTTCTTTTCTTCCGAATGAGGCATTTTCGCAGAAGGTCAAAGGGCACCACGGTGAATGCCGCGGCAAGAGCGAAGCACATATCGCGCGCGGAAAGCGGCGTTGTGCGGAAGATGCGGCCGCCAAAATACACGATGAGAAGCTGCACCGCCGCCGTTGCCGCCATTATGAAGAGAAACGCGGGATTTTTTCCGATGTGGGAGGCAAGATTTATCCTCGTTGTGCGGCAGTTGAAGGCCATAAATATGCCGCAGAACACGAACATGGCAAAGAAAACGGTGATAAACCGCCCGTAGTCGCCCCCGTATCCGAAGGTGTCTCTGAAAAAGGGCAGCTTCAGATAGCAAAGTGACGCCGCCACCGCAAATCCGCCCGTGATAAGCACCCGGCTGATCTCTTTTTTGCCCAATATCTTCTCATCCCGCCTTTTCGGCAGCTCGCGCATATAGTCCCGTCTCGGAGCCTCGCCCGCAAAGGCAAGGCCGCCGAGGGTATCCATGATAAGATTCACCCACAGCATCTGTATAACGGTGACTGGAGATTCCACGCCGATGAAGGGGCCAAGCACCGACACGCCAACGGCGCAAAGATTCATCGTCAGCTGGAAAACGATGAATTTCCGTATGCTGTCGAATATGGTCCTTCCGTATAGTATGGCGCGGCCGATGCTTTTCACGTTATCGTCAAGGATAACGATATCCCCCGCCTCCTTTGCCACCTCCGTGCCGCTTCCGAGAGCGAAGCCCACGTCCGAGGCCTTGAGCGCGGGCGCGTCGTTCACGCCGTCGCCCGTCATCCCCACAACGAGTCCCGCCTTCTGCGACACACGCACCAGCCGCTCCTTATCCCCGGGCAGGGCGCGGCACACAACTCTCAGCGACGGTAAAAGAGCCGTCAGCTCCCCCTCCGTCAGGGTGCGGAGAGCGGCTCCCGTCAGCACCGTGCCGCCACCCTTATCGAGAATACCCACTCGCTCCCCTATTGCTCTTGCCGTATCCTCCCCGTCGCCCGTTATCATCACAACGGAAACGCCCGCGCCCCGTATCTCCGAAACGGCGGCTCTTGCCTCTGGCCGCGCCTCGTCGTTTATAAAAACGAGAAGAAGAAAAGAGAGGGTGGGAGGCAAGCCGCGGTGCTCCCCTTTGGCAACTGCCACCGCTATCATCCGCTTCCCCTCCCTTGCCGCGGCGCGGTATTTCTCCGTCAGAGCACCTCTCGAAAGCAGCGGCTTTATCTCCCCGTTGGCGCTCACATAGGTGTCCGCGCGGGAGAGTATTATCTCCGGCGCCCCCTTGACGAGGGTCAGCTTCCCCTCGGGAGTGTCTACCGTAGCTTCGGAATATTTATTCTCGCTGTTGAAGGGAGTGCGCTCAAGAAGCCTTACGCCGCGAAGGCAGGCGGTGCTTTCATCAATAACAGACTCCAAAAGCGCTCTGTCTGTGGAATTGCCGCCGAGAGGCTCGCGTCTGCCGTTTTTCATGCCCACACTGCTGTCTGTATTGTAAATACATGATGCAAGATAAAGCCCATGTATCCTTTGCCGTCGGCGCATGGTGGACACAGCGGAAAACTCCTCCTCCGCCGTGACGTATTTCGTCACAGTAAAGTCGCCGCAGGTGAGAGTGCCCGTTTTGTCGCAGAAAAGCACGTTCAGGCTACCTGCCGTTTCTATGCCCACAAGCTTGCGCACGAGCACCTTATCCCGAAGCATCCGGTTCATATTCGACGAAAGCACCACCGTTATCATCATGGGCAGCCCCTCGGGCACCGCCACCACAAGCACCGATATGGCAAGGGTGGCGGCGGCAAGCAGATTCGCCACGAGCCCCCTCACGTCGGAAAGGGCTGCGATAACACGGGGCATATACATTCCGTTTCCGATGAAGTATTCGTTAAAAAGAAACGCCACCGCCACCATCGCCGCCGCAGCATAGCCAAGAGAGCTCACGGCTCTTGCAAGCTCAGACAAACGGTGCTTCAGGGGGCTTTCGCGCTTCTCGGAAAGGAGCGAGGCGGCGATTCCGCCGTACATCGTGCTCTCCCCCACCCTTTCCACCTGCATCACACAACTGCCCGACGTGACGGTGGAGCCTCTGAGAAGCACGTTTTTCCTTTCGGGAAGGTCTGCCCCCGAGGGGAAACCGCCCGCCAGCGGCATCTTCTCCTCATCGCGGGATTCGCCGTTAAGTGCGCTCTGGTCAACGGATACCCTGCCCGAAACCACCGTCCCGTCGGCAGGGATGCCGTCGCCTGCGGAGAGAAGCACCGCATCGCCCACAGCCACCTGTGAGCAGGGCAGCATCACCGCCACCCCGTCGCGCATCACTCTGCAGAAAACGGAGGTGCTTTTTTCGTTCAGCTTCTCAAAGGCGCGCTCGCTCCCATGCTCCGACACGGCAGAAACCACCGTGGATATCATCACCGCAATAACGATACCGGCCGTTTCGTATAAGTCCACGTTACCGATGGATATGATCACGTTCAGAAGTAGGGCGAAGAGAAGTATCCTTATGATAGGATCGGAAAAGCCCTCAAGATAACGACGGAAAAAGCTCTTTTTCCGTCTGCGGAGGATCACGTTTGCGCCGTGCTTCGCTATGGAAGCCGCCGCTTCCGCGGTTGTCAGCCCCTTTGGCACAGCTGTTTTCTGCAGATCGTTTTTATATAAGGTGTTCACCGCATACACGTCCTTTCGGGAATATATCATAAAAATGTATATGCAAGGACGGGGTAGTAAATGCCGTTTTCCCGTTTTCGACCGTTTTTCGCAAATGAAAAATGAAATTTCGAAACATTTTTTCAAAAAAGATATTGCAAACGGGATTTTTGTGTGATATAATATCACAGCCCAAAAGGAAATGGCCCGTTGGTCAAGCGGCTAAGACGGCGCCCTCTCACGGCGCAAACACGAGTTCGATTCTCGTACGGGTCAAAAAAGACAGCACACCATAAGGTGTGCTGTTTTTTTGCTTCGTGCCGCAATAGTGCTCATAAGCTCCGTCTGTCACCGCGCAAAAAAGCCCACGTTTCCGTGGGCTTTTTTATTATTTCGTATTTTTCACCGTGTAGGTTTCGCCTGCGACGGTGTCGAAGGTGAGCTCGCCGTCGGTGAGGGTGAAGTCCACCTTCTTCCCCTCGGAATCGGTGACCTCCACCGTGCCCGCAAGGAATGAAAGCCTGCACTCGCCACCCTTGTTCGCCGTCACTTCAACCTCGGTGACGGTCTTTTCCTCCCAGCTGAAGGAAATTTCAAAATTTCCCCTTGCGATAAGACCGATGACGCTTCCCTTCTCCCATGCATCAGGAAGGGCGGGCAGAAGCTTTATCGTTCCGGTGTTGCTCTGCATCAGTGCCTCAGTGACACCTGCAGTGTAGCCAAAGTTTCCGTCTATCTGGAAGGGCGGATGTGTGTCCCAAAGATTATCGAGGATGCCGCGCTTGAAAAGCAGGCCGATCAGCTCGTATACCTTTTCGCCGTCTCCAAGTCTCGCCCACGTATTTAAGCGCTGTCCCATAGCCCAGCCGGTGGATTCGTCTACTCTCGCCTCCATGGAAACTCTCGCGGCATCGAAAAGCTCGGGGGTGTCCGCTGTGATAAGGTCGCCGGGGAAAAGTCCAAGCAGATGAGAAAGATGGCGGTGTCCGTAAGCATCGGAATTCTTGACGCTGCCGAGTGTGGTCTCGTGGTACCATTCCTTTATCTGTCCGTCGTCGCCTATCTCAACGGGCGTGCGCAGACGGGAAAGGATATCCTCCCACTCTGCGATAAGTGCCTCGTCCTCGCCCACTATCCTTGCCGCCGCAACGGTGTCGGTGAAAAGCTGCCAAACGAGGGTCTGCTCGTAGGTGTTTCCGTTTGTGCGGGGGCCGTGCTCGGGAGAATATGACGGCGTTGATATGAGCCTGCCGTTTTCATCCTCCACGAGTATCTGCGAATAGAAGCGGGCTTGCTCCTTCATTATAGGATATATGCGCTCTTTGAGGATGTTCTCGTCCAGGGTGTATTCGTAGTATTCCCACACGTTTTGAATTATCCACGGCACCGCCGCGGGAGACCAGCCCCAGTCGAAGGACCAGCCGGGGCACGTCCAGCCAAAGGGGGTCGTCTGCGTGTTTGCGGTAAATCCGTTTTCGGGGTGCTCCTCATCGGAAACGACACCGAAGTATATTTCCGCCGTAACCCGTCCGGGCTCGCGAAGTCCGTCAACGTAATCTATCAAAGGAAGGGCGCACTCCGTCAGATTTGTGCTGTACGCGTGCCAGTAATTCATCTGCAGATTCACGTTAATGTGATAGTCCGAGCTCCACGCGCTTCCGTTTTTGCCCACCCAGATGCCCTGAAGATTGGCAGGGAGGGTGTCTCCCCTTGAGGAGGAAACGAGAAGATACCTGCCGTAGCAGTATAAAAGCTCCTCAAGATGCGCCTTTTCGGCGGAAGTCAGCTGGTTGCGCTTATACGAAAAGAGCATATTATCCGTGGTGGCGCCCGTGTCCTCGCCGCCCAGGTCAAGGGTCACACGTCCGAGGATAGACCATATATCCTCCACGTGATATGCGCGGAGTACCTCGATGCCCTTGAGGTCAGCCGCGTTCACCGTTTCCGAAACGCGCGCGGAAAGCTCCTCTGCCGTTTCGCCGGTACGGTACTTGGGATAATCGTTCTTATAATCGGTGGCCATTGAAAGGATCACCGTCACCTCGGTGGCTTCCTTCACGTAAAGCTTTCTGTTCTTCGCCTCGGTGATGCCTTCCGCGTCCGTGTCGACGGTGAGGCAGGCGCTGTAGAGAAGACCGTTATCCGAAAGCTTACCATTTACGGTGATATTTCTGCCCTCTGCCTCCACCTTGGAGATGCGGGGAGCTGTGGAATCGTTTTCGGGCTCCACTTCAAGGGAAAAATTCATTTTTCCGCCCTCCGACGTCAAGTAGATCACCATGACGTTGTCGGGATAGCTGACAAAGACCTCGCGGCTGTATTTCACGCCGTTATAAGTGTACGTCACCGAGGCAATGCCCGTGTTGACGTCGAGAGTTCTTTCGTAATCGGTGACGGTTTTTGTTTCCACCTCACCGAAATCAAGGTAAAGATTGCCGAAAAGCTGATATCCGCCGTAGCCGTCCCAGGTGCCCACAAGCTTTTCGCAGAGCTTTTCGCCCTCCGCTATCTTCCCCTCCAGGAAAAGACGCTGAACCTCCTTGAGAGTTTCTCCGTTTTTGCCATTCGCAGCGATATTACCGCCTATGTAGCCCGGGCGGGATGAAGAAGGACCGCCCGTCCAGAAGGTTTTTTCGTTCAGCGTTATGCGTTCTCTGTCCACTCTGCCGAAAACGTTACCGCCAATGCTTCCGTTACCCACGGGAAGGGACTTCTGCTCCCAGCTGTCGTAGGTTTTGCCGGCAGGCTCGTCGAACCGTATCACACGGCTCTTATCCGTTATTTCCGTTATAGGTAAGTTTCCGTTATACATATCATCGTCCTCTCCGTAAAGTCCCGAGGGAGGCGTTGCTTCGCCGTCGGAATTGCTGTTTTTTTCGGTTTCCGTGGTCTTCGCCGTGTCGCTTTCCGCATCTGCGGGCTGCTCTCCGCATCCCGAAAGGATAAGCATCGGTATGAGCACAGCCGCCAGAATCACAGCCGGTATCGCTGTTTTCTTCACCTTGAACATCTTCCACCTCAAATGCATGATTTCTGCTGAGATAATTATATCATACGAAAAGTACTGTTATTTTTTAAATTCCAGAAATTTTTTTAGATAGAAAAAAGAGAGAAGACTCGTCTTCTCTCTTTGATTATTGTATCCGATCGACTCGGCTGAGATGAGGTTACTCAGCCGGGTTGAGGTTACTCAGCCTTAGTGTCACAGTAATAGCATCTGTACTCCGTCTTATCCTTGTCGGTAAGCACGAAAACATGCTCGATACCCTGCTCTGTGGTGGTGATGCAGCGGGGGTTTTTGCACTTAACGATGCCCGTGAGCCTTTCGGGAAGCCCAAGATAACGCTTCTCAACGGTTTCACCGTTTCTGATGATATTAACGGTGGCGTTGGGGGAAATGAATCCGATAACGTCCATGTTGAATTCGATGGGAGCATCGATCTTGATGATATCCTTTTTCTGCATCTTGGAGCTGGGAGCGTTCTTTATCACTGCAACGGAGCAATCGAGCCTGTCCAGCTTCAGCATATTATAAAGCTGCATAGCGCGGCCTGCGGGAATATGGTCTATAACGATGCCGTTTTTAATGCTGTCAATATTCATACTTTTCCTCCCTTATGCCTTGAGCCCAAGAAGCTTCATAATAAGCGCCATACGCACGAATCTGCCGTTGTGTGCCTGCTTGAAGTAGCAAGCGCGGGGGTCGCTGTCCACAGCGGTGGAGATCTCGTTCACGCGGGGCAGCGGATGGAGCACTATCATATCCTGCTTTGCGAGAGCAAGCTTGTCCGTTGTGAGAATATATGTGTCGCGCAGGCGGAGATAGTCCTCTTCGTTGAAGAAGCGCTCCTGTTGTACACGGGTCATATAAAGGATGTCAAGATCGCCGATGACCTCCTCGAGAGAGGAGCACTGAACGTATTCGATGCCGCGGTTCTTGATGAAGGATTCCTTCACGAAGCTGGGAAGCTTCAGCTCATCGGGAGAGATGAGAACGAACTTGATGCCCTCGTATCTGGACATTGCCTCTATGAGGGAATGAACGGTGCGTCCGAATTTAAGGTCGCCGCAAAGGCCAATGGTGAGATTATTGAGCCTTCCCTTCTCGCGGCGGATGGTGAGAAGGTCGGTGAGTGTCTGAGTGGGGTGATGATGACCGCCGTCACCTGCGTTGATAATGGGAACGAGAGAGTGCATCGACGCAACCAGCGGCGCGCCCTCCTTGGGATGACGCATTGCGATAATGTCAACGTATCCGCTCACAACGGAAACGGTATCGGCAACGCTTTCGCCCTTGGAGGCAGACGAGGAGTTTGCATCGGAGAATCCGAGCACGTTTCCGCCCAGGGAAAGCATTGCGGATTCAAAGCTGAGTCTGGTTCTCGTCGAGGGCTCGAAGAAAAGAGTCGCCAAGGTCTTGTGCTTTGCGACCTCGTTATACTTTTCGCGGTTATCGATGATATCCTCCGCCACCTCGATAAGCTCGTCTATCTCGGCAACGGAAAGGTCCGAAATGTTTATAACGTTTCTCATTTTGTGTTTCCTCCGTTAAGAGTCACGAAATATCCGTTCACGCACCCGCGCCGTTTACGGCGAGATAATTCTTGATGCGCGTTACGTTTTCTTCGTTTGCGGGATCCTCTTCCAGGTACTCGATTATGTCGTAAACGTCAACGACGGAGTAAACGGGGAATCCGAATTCATCCTCGACCTCCTGCATAGCCAGCTTTTCACCCTTGCCCTTTTCCTTGCGGTCAACAAGGATGAAGGTTGCGATCACCTTGGTGCCCTCGAGATGGCTGAGGATCTCCATGGATTCGCGGATAGCGGTGCCTGCGGTGATAACGTCTTCAACGATAACGATCTCCTCGCCGGGCTGGGGAACGTAACCAACAAAAACGCCGCCCTCGCCGTGGTCCTTCACTTCCTTGCGGTTGAAGAAGAAGGGAACGTCGAGTCCGTTTTTGCTCAGTGCAACTGCAGCGGAAACGGAAAGGGAAATGCCCTTGTATGCGGGTCCGTAAAGAACTGTGGGCTTTTTGCCCAGCTTTTCGAAATATGCCTTTGCATAGAATTCGCCGACCTTTGCGATCTGGTCACCGGTCTTGATCATGCCTGCATTGATGAAATAGGGGATCTTGCGTCCGGATTTAGCAGTGAAGTCACCAAACTTGAGAACGCCAGCGCCCTCTAAAAACTGAATAAACTCTCTTTTGTAGCCTTCCATTTTTTCGTCCTCCTTAATTTCTATCAGCCAACGAACTCTGCAACGCAGCGGCGGTATGCAGCAACGGGGTCTGCAGCAGCGGTGATGGGTCTGCCCACAACGATATAGTCGGAGCCAACCTCCTTAGCGGCTGCGGGAGTCATAACTCTCTTCTGGTCGCCAACGTCGCCGTCTGCAAAGCGAACGCCGGGGGTAACGGTGATGAATTCATCGCCGCAACGGCCGTGCACCTTGCCTGCCTCAAGGGGAGAGCAAACGATGCCGTCGAGGCCGGAATTCTTCGCAGTTTCAGCGTAATGCATAACCACCTGATCGATGGGCTCGCGGATGAGAAGATCGCGCTCCATAGCCTCCTGGTCGGTGGAGGTGAGCTGAGTTACCGCGATAAGAAGGGGACGGGTGCCGTCCTCGCGGGTGAGACCCTCGATGGCGCCCTGCATCATTGCCATGGTGCCTGCCGCGTGAACGTTGCACATATCAACGTCGAGGCGGGAAAGCACTCTCATTGCCTTTTTAACGGTGTTGGGAATATCGTGAAGCTTGAGGTCCAGGAAGATCTTGTGGCCGCGGCGCTTGAGCTCGCGTACCATCTCGGGGCCCTCTGCATAGAAAAGCTCCATGCCTATCTTGATAAAAGGCTTCTCTTCTCCGAAAAGATTGAGGAAGCTCATAACCTCCTCGGCGCTTGCGAAATCACAGGCAATAATTACGTCCTTACCCATTGTGTGCTCCTCCTATTATGTCTTTAAGATTTTCGATTTTGTATTTTCCCATTACACGGGGCAGATCCTCAACGATCTTTTTGGAAGCGAAGGGATCAACAAGGTTTGCGGCACCCACCTCAACTGCGGTGGCGCCTGCAAGCATCATTTCAATAACGTCCTCAGCGGAGGAAACGCCGCCCATACCGATTATGGGAATGTTCACAGCGGAATATACCTGATGTACCATACGGAGCGCAACGGGGAACACGGTGGGACCCGAAACGCCGCCGTAGCAGTTTGCGAGGATGGGCTTTCTCGTTTTAAGATCGATGCGCATGCCGAGCATGGTGTTAATGAGAGAAAGACCGTCAGCCCCTGCCGCCTCGCAGGCCTTGGCTATAGCCACAACGTCGGTGACGTTGGGGGTGAGCTTGATGTAAACGGGCTTCGTCGTCACCTTTTTTACAGCCTCGGTAACGGCTGCCGCCGCCTCGGGGGAGGTGCCGAAGCTCATTCCGCCGTGACGCACGTTGGGGCAGCTGATGTTCACCTCGAAAAGGCCGACAATGTCCTCGGCGTCGAGCCTTCTGCACACCTCGGAATACTCCTGAATGGAGAATCCGCTGACGTTTGCGATGACCTTTTTATGAAAGAACTTCTTAAGCTCGGGAAGCTCGTGGGATATGACCTTATCAACGCCGGGATTCTCAAGGCCGACGGAATTGAGCATGCCGGAGCTGCACTCTGCGATACGGGGCAGAGGATTGCCGGGGCGGGGCTCAAGGGTCGTACCCTTGAAGGAGAAGGTGCCGAGGCAGTTTATATCGTATATCTTGGCAAATTCCTTGCCGAATCCGAAGGTGCCCGATGCGGGGATCACGGGATTGTCAAGCTCCCAGCCCGAGAGCGTTACTCTTGTGTCTGCCATATGATCTCCTTTCTGCCGAAGACGGGACCGTCGGCGCAAACGCGCTTATTTCCGAGGATTGTTTTGCAGGAGCAGCCCATGCAGGCGCCAAAGCCGCAGCCCATGCGCTCTTCAAGGCTGTATTCGCCGTCGGATGATGCCACCTTTTCCATTGCGCGGTACATGGGCATCGGTCCGCAGGAATAAAAATACGTGTATGAAAGCTCCTTCATAACGTCGGTTACGAAGCCGCGGGTGCCGTAGGAGCCGTCTGCCGTGGCAACGTAAACGTCGATGCCGAGGGCACGGAAATCTTCCTCAAGGAAGATCTCTCCCTTTGTGTTGAAGCCAAGCACAACTGCGGGCTTCACGCCGCGCGCGATAAGCTTTTTGGCGAGCAGGTAAAGGGGCGGTATTCCAACGCCGCCGCCCACGAGAAGGGGACGGTCTCCGCTCTTTTCCACGTCAAAGCCATTGCCGAGACCGGTGAGCACGGAAAGCTCCTTTCCCTCACCCATCTCCGCCATAGCCTCGGTGCCCTTACCCACAACGCGGTAAACCACCGTTACCTCGCCTTCAGTACAGTCGTTAACCGAAATGGGGCGGCGGAGGTAAAGCTCGTCCAGCTTGATATTTATGAACTGGCCGGGCATGGTGATGGCGGAGATATCGCCCGAAAGCACCATTTTATACACGCCCGGAGCAAGTAACACGTTCTTTTTGACCGTAAAAATGTTTTCTTTCATGTGTTCGCAGTTTTCTCCGTACTTATTGTGCTGACAAATGTCAGGAATCGATGGTGGAAACGCAGATGGTGGTCTCCTCTAAAACGTCCAGAAGCACGCGCACGGTGTCCAGTGCCGTGAACATGGTGATGTTGTTTTCCGTTGCGATACGGCGGATCTCGTGGCCGTCCTTATGGCCTGCCGCGGAGCTGATGTCGCTTGTGTTGATAACGTATGCGATATGGCCCTGACGGAGCGCGTCGGCGATGTCGCTGCTGCCGTCCGTGATCTTTGCAAGCACTCTTGTGCGGATGCCGTTTGCCTTAAGATATTTTGCGGTGCCTGCCGTTGCCTCGATATTGAAGCCCAGGTTATAGAAGCGGCGGATAAGAGGAAGCGCCTCTGCCTTGTCCTTGTCGGAAACGGTAACGAAAACGGTGCCGTAATTCTGAAGCTTCATGCCCGATGCCTGAAGCGCCTTATAAAGGGCGCGGTTCAGCTTGTCGTCGTAGCCGATAGCTTCACCGGTGGACTTCATTTCGGGGGAGAGGTACGCATCGAGGCCTCTGATCTTGCTGAAGGAGAACACGGGCGCCTTAACGTACCAGCGGTCCTTTTCCTGAGGATAGAGATCGAAGATGCCCTGCTCCTTGAGGCTCTTTCCGAGGATGACCTCGGTGGCGATGTCTGCAAGGCTGTAGCCTGTGGACTTGGAAAGGAACGGAACCGTTCTGGAGGAACGGGGGTTTACCTCGATAACGTAAACGTCGTCCTTTTCGTCAACGATAAACTGGATATTGTAAAGTCCCACGATGCCTATGCCGAGGCCAAGCTTTTTCGCATAGGTGAGGATGGTGCCCTTAACCTTGGGGGAGATGGAGAAGGAGGGATAAACGCTGATGGAGTCGCCGGAGTGGATACCGGTTCTTTCAACAAGCTCCATGATGCCCGCAACGAAAACGTCGCGTCCGTCGCACACGGCGTCGATCTCAACCTCCTTACCGATTATGTATTTGTCAACGAGAACGGGCTTTTCAGCATCGATCTCAACTGCCGTCTTAAGGTAGTGGCGGAGCTGCTCCTCACCGCCAACGATCTGCATGGCTCTGCCGCCCAGAACGAAGGAGGGACGAACGAGAACGGGATATCCGATCTCTGCCGCTGCTCTGACGCCTTCCTCGATATCGGTCACCGCCTTGCCCTTGGGCTGGGGGATCTTAAGCTCGGAAAGGAGCTTTTCGAATGCATCTCTGTTTTCCGCTCTGTCGATAGCCTCGGTGTCGGTGCCGATGATCTTCACACCGCGGGAGGAAAGGGGAGCGGCAAGGTTGATGGCGGTCTGTCCGCCGAGAGAAGCGATAACACCCTCCGGCTTTTCGGTGACGATGATGTTCATCACATCCTCGGGAGTGAGAGGCTCAAAATAGAGCTTATCGGAGGTGGTATAGTCGGTGGATACCGTTTCGGGGTTATTGTTTATGATGATAGCCTCGTAGCCGGAGCGCTTGATGGTGCCCACAGCGTGAACGGTGGAATAGTCGAATTCAACGCCCTGACCGATTCTGATGGGACCTGCGCCCAGAACGATGATCTTCTTTCTGTCGGTGACGATAGAATCATTCTCACCGGTGTAGGATGAATAGAAATAGGGAATGTATGCGCCGGTGTGAAGGGTGTCTGCCATTCTGTAAACGGGCATAATGCCGTTTTCGCGGCGGGCATCGAAAACGGAGATCTCGCTTGTGCCCCAGAATCTTGCGATAACGGTATCCGCAAAGCCCATTTCCTTTGCGTGGCGGAGAACGTTCACGTCACCGGGATTTTCCTTGATGATCTTCTCCTCCTTCACGATATTTTCCATGGCGCGGAGGAAGTAGGGGGTGATCTTCGTGATCTCGTGGAGCTCCTCTACGGTAGTTCCCAGGCGGAGAAGCTGTGCCACAGCGAAAAGGTTATCATCCTTGAATTCTTTGATGTATTCGAGGATCTCAGCCTTATCCATCTTGTCGAACTTTGCAAGGTGGAAGTGATCGGCTCCGATCTCAAGGGAACGCACAGACTTGAGGAGGCACTCTTCAAGATTCGAGCCGATGCCCATGATCTCGCCCGTTGCCTTCATCTGCGTGCCGAGAGTGTTCTGAGCCGCGGTGAACTTATCGAAGGGGAAGCGGGGGAGCTTGGACACGATATAGTCAAGACGGGGTGCAGTTGCCGCCGTCGTGTTTGCGATGGTGATCTCGTCGAGAGTCATACCCACCGCGATCTTCGCCGTTACCTTTGCGATGGGATAGCCGCTTGCCTTGGATGCAAGAGCGGAGGAGCGGGAAACGCGGGGATTCACCTCAATGAGGAAGTATTCGCTGGTGTAGGGATTGAGAGCAAACTGAACGTTGCAGCCGCCCTCGATCTTAAGCGCGCGGATAAGCTTGACAGCACTGTCGTTGAGCATCTTATGGTCGTGCTCGTTGAGGGTAAGGATGGGGGCAACAACGGCAGAGTCGCCGGTGTGAACGCCCACAGGGTCGATGTTTTCCATGCCGCAAATGGTGATAACGTTGTCTTCACCGTCGCGCATCATTTCAAATTCGATCTCCTTATAGCCGCGTACGCTCTTTTCGATAAGCACCTGATGGGTGGGAGAAAGAGCGAAGGCGTTAAGACCGATGTCGTAAAGCTCGGTCTCATTGTTTGCAAATCCGCCGCCCGTGCCGCCGAGAGTGAACGCGGGGCGAAGAACAACGGGGTATCCGATCCTTTCGGCTGCAGCCGTTGCTTCTTCAATGGAATACGTGATCTCGGAAGGGATGGTGGGTTCACCGATGGACTGGCAAAGCTCCTTGAAAAGCTCTCTGTCCTCCGCAAGCTCGATAGACTTGCTGCTTGTGCCTATAAGCTCTGTCTGACATTCTCTGAGAACGCCCTTGCGCTCCAGCTGCATTGCAAGATTGAGGCCCGTCTGTCCGCCGATGCCGGGGATGATGGCGTTGGGGCGCTCGTAGCGAAGTATCTTCGCCACGTATTCAAGGGTCAACGGCTCCATGTATACCTTATCCGCCATAGACGTATCCGTCATTATCGTTGCGGGGTTGGAGTTGCAGAGCACGACCTCGTAGCCCTCCTCCTTAAGAGCAAGGCAGGCCTGTGTGCCCGCGTAGTCGAATTCTGCCGCCTGACCGATGACGATAGGACCCGAGCCGATGATCATTATCTTTTTCAAATCTGTTCTTTTTGCCACGTTTTTGCCCTCTTTATCTATTTGAATTCATTATTGACCGTTTTATCAGAGATCGGAATAGAGCACCTCGCCGTCCTTGACGGTGAGCACGCATTTTCCGTACACCTCAGCGCCGGAGAAGGGTGTGCTCTTTCCGGCGGAAAGGAAATCTTCTTCGTTTATCACGTAGGGTGTTTTTACCTCAAACACCGTGAAGCCCGCATCTCCCTCAAAGCCGAAGCGTGCGCGGGGCGCCGACGACATAAGCTCCGCAAGCTTTTCCACCGTCAGCACGCCTTTTTTCACCAGCTCCGTATAAAGGACGGGGAAGGCGGTCTCAAGGCCCACGATACCGAAAAGGCTCTTTTCAAGCCCACGGGATTTTTCCTCAGCGGAGTGAGGCGCGTGGTCCGTTGCTATCATATCGATGGTGCCGTCCAGAATACCCTCACGCAGCGCCGCCATATCCTCCCGTCCGCGCAGGGGCGGGTTCATTTTAAATCTTCCCTCCTCGCGGAGGTCCTCATCCGAGAGAACCAGATAGTGTGGTCCCGTTTCTGCCGTTATGTTCACGCCCTCAGCCTTTGCGCGGCGGATGATCTCAACGCTCTCCTTGGCGGAAACGTGGCACACGTGGTATGCCACACCCGTTTCCCGCACGAGCGGGATGTCGCGCTCTATCTCGATATATTCGCTTTCGCTCGAGATGCCTCTGTGTCCGTGCTCGGCTGCGTATTTACCATTGTGGATGTAGCCGCCCTCGAGAAGAGATTTGTCCTCGCAGTGTGCCACTATCAGCTTGCCGAGAGCCGCCGCCTTTTCCATTGCGGCCTTCATCAGCGCCTTGTCGGTAACTCCTCGTCCGTCGTCGGAAAAGCCGCAGACGTATGGCGCCATGCCCTCAAGGTCCGCAAGCTCTTCTCCGTCCTCGTTAACGGTGATGGAGCCGTAAGGGATCACCTCCACCTCAGCGGTATCTCTGATAGCGTCCAGCTGAAGCTGCAGATGCTCCACGGAATCGGGCACGGGGGAAAGATTCGGCATGGTGCACACGGTGGTGTAGCCGCCTCTTGCAGCCGCCATAGAGCCGGATTTTACCGTCTCTTTATAGATATAGCCCGGTTCGCGAAAATGTACGTGCACATCGCAAAAGCCGGGCATAACGATAAAAGCATTATTAACGATGGGAACATTTCCCCCACGGGAAAGAAACGAAAGGACCGCGTCTTTAACGTCGGGATTCTTTATGGAACTAAGCTCAAAGCTCATCTTCTTCATGGTCCTTCTCCTCAAATATAAAAATAAAAGTCTTGCCGCCGGGCAAGACTAAAAAGCATGTCGAAAGACGGCACGGTGTAAGCGCGCCCCAATATATCCTTTTCGAATCTTGCCGGCATCACGGTACCGACTTAAAAATACATTTATTTTATACCATATACTCGTCACTTTGTCAAGGGTAAAATGGCGTTTGAAGCGACAAAACAAAGCCCTGCGCCGCCCAAAAATCCGTGGAGTTTCACAAAACTCCGGCGAGAGCCCCTTGACGGTGCAGTATTGCTTTTGCTATATTGTATACGTAAAGGCCGGGACACAGTCCGGGCTCCGCTCAGGCAAAAAGGACGCAAGCACAAGGAGATATCATTATGAATAAATGCGAATTTTCCGAAAAGATCCCCCTTCCCGCCGATCCCTATATCGAAGGAAGAGCCCTCGTTTTTGAGGACGATTTCAACGGCGACGCCCTCGACACCTCTGTGTGGAGCCACGAGCTTGGATACATCCGAAACGACGAGCTTCAGGCATATACGGATTCTCCGAAAAACGTGTATCTTGAAAACGGCTGCCTCGTGCTCAAGGCCGTCCGCGAGCCTGCAAGGGCGATGAAGCGCGGCGTTATGACGGATTTTGAGTGGACGTCCGGCAGCATCCGCACCATGGGTACCTTCACGGCGAAATACGGCAGATGGGAAGCGAAGATAAAGGTGCCCGTAGCCGCAGGCTCCTTCCCCGCGTTCTGGACGCTGGGCGCAGGCTTCAACTATAAAAGAGACGGCGTGAACTGGCCCTACTGCGGCGAGATCGACATTTTTGAGCACTATCCCGGCATTGGCGACACCACCACACACGGCGCCATATACAATCCCGAGCCCCATTCATACCGCGGCATCGACCTTGCAAGAGCCCGCAGCAAGCCCCTCTCCTTCGAGGATTTCCACGTTTACGCCCTTGAATGGACTCCGCACCGCATTGAATTTTTCGTGGACGGCGAGCTCGTTTCCGGTGCCGACGTCACCGATGAGATGCCAATGTTCCGCCAGCCTCATTTCATTCTTCTGGACCACGCGGTGGGTGCCGCAGGCGGCTCCGCCGAGGGCGCGCCGAACGAAATGGCAATGTACGTGGACTGGGTCCGCGTGTATGCCCCCGCGGAGGAATAATAGCAAAAGAATTGCCGCCGTGCCCGATGGGCACGGCGCGTTTTTTCGTTTTTTCGCTGTTTTGTTCACAATGTTCACATTTTTTCTGCAGTTTGTAAACATTTCAGACGGTGATTGACTTTCCCCACCCACTGTAATATTATTAACTTGTATTAATTAAGCGCTAAATAAATGCGTATGAACGGCAGGTATCAGAAATGAAGACACTGTTATTCGGATTCAAATATTGGAAGCGCAACGTTCCCTTTGCGATATGCACTCAGCTCATCAGCTTTCTCGCCATCATAGCAGACCTGATGATCCCCATGCTTTCGGGTATCCTTCTTAACTATGTTATCAAGGGCATTCCCTTTGAAGAGGGCAAGGGCGGCGTGTTCTCTTTCCTTCTCACAGGTGAATACGGCGGCGTGGGAACCTACGAATTTTTCTGGAACGTTGCCATGATCTATCTCGGCTTCATCCTCACAAGGATCGTTCTCATTTACGTAAAGAACACCACCAATCAGCACCTCGGTCTGAACCTTGAGACCGACCTGCGCATGCTCACGTACAAAAAGCTCATGGAGCTTGACAGCATGACCGTCTCCGAATACAACTCCGGCGAGCTTCTTCAGATAATCAACAGCGACACCATCATGTTCAAGGAGATCTTCCAGCGAATGATCCCCAATATCATCGACAGCGTGTTCGTTCTCACCTACACTATCTATCTGCTCTCCACCATAAATATCAGGTTCATCGTTATTCCGCTGGTGCTCATGCCCTTCCTGGTCTTCACTCTGATCAGATTCAGGCGCCGCGCCCGTGAAAACTTCCGCAAGATCCGCGAAAGCGACAGTAAGATGAGCCTTACGGTGCAGGAAAACATCGAGGCTGTGCGCCTGGTGCGCTCCTTCACAAACGAGGAGCTTGAAAAGAGAAAGTTCGACGTTTCCAACAGCGAGGTTAAGAACACCCACATCAATCAGGTGTGGCTCTCCTCCAAGTTTGACGTTGTGTTCAATTCCATCAAGCAGATCGCGTACATAGGCACTCTCGCCATCGGCGCCGTCCTCGTTATCGAGGGACATATGCTCATAGGCTATATCGCCACCTGCTCCTCCTACGTTATGAAGATCATGGACCACGTGACCCAGATCAACAATACCCTTTTCCAGATGCAGCAGCAGATGGTGGCGGGCAACAAGATGCGCGCCTTCATCGAATGCGATTCCCGCATCCCCGATGAAAAGGAAAGCACCCTCACCTCAGAGGCTCCCCACATCAAACTCGATAACGTTTCCGTTACCATTGCCGACACAAAGGTGCTCGACGGCATCACCGTGGACATTCCCTACGGCAAAAAGCTCGGCATCGTGGGCAGCACCGGCGCCGGCAAGAGCGTGCTTCTGAAATCCCTCGTGCGCATACACGACACCTCCTCCGGCTCCATCACCGTTGACGGAAACGACATAAAGGCATACAGCCTCAAAAATCTGCGTGACCTTTATTCGTACGTTTTCCAGGACGTTTTCCTCTTCTCGAACACCGTTGAATCCAACATCGCCTACAGCGACCCCGAAATAGACGATGAATTCGTTTACAAGGCAGCAAAAGACGCCGAGGCTCACAAATTCATCACCGAGCTTTCCGAGGGCTACAGGACCATCGTCGGCGA
Source organism: Eubacteriales bacterium (assembly GCA_045586225.1). GTDB lineage: Bacteria > Bacillota > Clostridia > Oscillospirales > CAG-272 > DTU064. Next base: position 16,807 of record JAZMZX010000101.1, on the reverse strand, counting down.
GCGCGGTCTCGGAATCTCGGGCGGTCAGAAGCAGCGTCTCTCCATTGCACGCGCCCTTCTCAAGAATGCGCCCGTGCTCATATTCGACGACTCCACCTCCGCTCTCGACGTGAACACCGAAAAGCGGCTCCTCAACACTATCAGCAAGGAGTACAGCGACAAAACCGTTATCATCACCGCACACCGTCTCTCCTCCGTTGTGGACTGTGACGAGATCATATATCTGAAGGAGGGCGTTATCACCGAGCGCGGCACCTTCAAGGAGCTGATGGCTCTCGGCGGCGACTTCTGCGAGGTATATAACATCCAGATGGCACAGCGCGCGTCCGTCGTGGACTACGACGCACTCGCAGCGGAAAGGAGGTAAGGCAAAATGGCAAAAAGAAACACTTACTTTCAGGACGAGGTCATTGAGCGCAAGATAGACTTGAAGCAGCTGGGCAGGACCCTCCGCTACATCATCCCCCATAAGAAGGTGTTCGGCCTTGTGGGACTTCTCATGTTCGTTTCCTCTCTCGTTGCCCTCATTCCTCCGCTGGTGCTGAAGCGCATCACGGACGTGGTCATCCCCAATGAGGACTACGCCTCCCTCGTTTATATGGTGCTTTCAATGGCAGCCCTTGCCGCCATTGAGATCGGCATCACCTTCGTTCATTCCCGCCTCATGGGAAAAACGGGACACACCCTTATCGCGAAGATAAGAGAGGACATCTTCTATAAGCTTCAGGAGCTCCCCTTCGACTACTTCGACAACCGTCCCAACGGCAAGATCGTCGTCCGTGTTACCGAATACGTAAACGGCCTTGCGAACTTCTTCACGAACTTCGTTATGATGTTCGTTATCTACATCATCAAGATCGTCGTTGTGACCGTCTTCATGCTGACACTTTCCCCCAAGCTTACCCTCATCGTTTTTGCGACGGTAATTCCCCTTATGGTGTGCGTTTTCACTCTCCGCTACACCATAAGAAAGCTTTTCACCATCCACCGCGCAAAGGTTTCGAACAGGACCGCATTCCTCGTTGAATCCATAATGGGCGAAAAGATCGTGAAAAACTACAACCGCACCGAGCTGAACGAGGAGATATACGGTGAGGTCCACGGCGCCACCCTCTCACACTGGAGAAGGATCTACACCAAAAACGAGCTGAACACCCCCATCGTCGAGCTCTTTTGGAACGTGGGCACTCTCGCTCTTTACGCGGTGGCTCTCGGCATGCTCATAAACGGCGACCCCATCATCAACGTAGGTCTTATGACCACCTTCACCACGTATATGTCACAGTTCTCGGGCCCCCTCACCATGATCGCCATCATCGTGCAGAATCTGGCTCAGGTCAGCTCAAACCTTGAGCGTGTGTTCGACACCATCGACTACCCCGTCACCATCAAGGATGAGGACGGAAGCGAGGTGCTTGAAAACATCAAGGGTCAGGTTGACTTCAACGACGTTACCTTCGCCTACGACGAGGGCGTGAACATCCTCGAGCACTTCGACCTTCACGTTTCCCCCGGCGAGACCGTGGCACTTGTTGGTCCCACGGGAGCCGGCAAGACCACCGTTATCAATATGCTCACCCGCTTCTACGACGTGCGTGAGGGCTCCGTCACCATCGACGGCAAGGACGTGAGAAGCGTCACCCTCGATTCGCTGCGCCGCGGCGTGGGCGTGCTGATGCAGGACCCCTTCATCTTCAAGGGCTCCGTTATGGAGAATATCCGCTACGGCAGACCTGATGCCACCGACGAGGAGTGCATCGCCGCCGCAAAGGCCATCTACGCCGACCGCTGCATCGAAAAGCTCAGCGATGGCTACGACCACGTGCTTGAGGAGCGGGGCGAGGGACTTTCCGCAGGCGAAAAGCAGCTTATCAGCTTTGCCCGCATCATTCTGAAGGACCCCGCCGTCATCATTCTGGACGAGGCCACCTCCTCCATCGACACGGAAACGGAAAACCTCATCAAGGAGGCGCTGGACGTTATCATCAAGGATAAGACCGCCTTCATTGTTGCACACAGGCTTTCCACCATCCGCAATGCCGACCGCATACTCTATATCTCAAACAAGGGTATCGCGGAGCAGGGAACTCACGCAGAGCTTATGGAAAAGCGCGGTCTCTACTACGCGCTGAACGTGTAAGCAAACAAAAATAAACCCCGACGGGATACCGTCGGGGTTATTTTTATGCTTCGGTCGCCGGCTGCTTATTTTCCGGCAACGATCTTTGTGGGCGTGATATACTCGCTTGAAAAATCTGCGAGGGTGCGGAGGTAGCCATCCCCGTCCGCAAGGTACGAAATGCCGTGCCCCGCGCCGGGCACCGTCATCAGCACCTTCGGTGCTGTGCAGGCCTCGTAATTGATGCGGCTCATCTCACAGGGAACGTAATCGTCAGCCTCGCCATGAATGAAAATAATGGGCAAGCGGCACTTTTTCATTGCCTTTTCGGGGGAATTGCTGTCGGGATCGAATCCGCCGTACACTATGGCACCGAGACGGACGAAGGGATACGCCAATGACGGCGGAAGCTTCATTTCCCGTATGGTCTTTTTTATAATGTCGCGTGCGGAATTGTATCCGCAGTCTGCGAGAGCTCCGATCACGTTCGAAGGCAGCTCCTCTGCCGCCGCCATCATAACGGTTGCGGCGCCCATGGAAATGCCCGTGATGATTATCTTCACGTCATTGCCGAAGCGTTCGATCATTTTATGTACCCACGCAACGCAATCGCGGCTTTCGTTGATGCCGAAGGAGATCACTCTTCCGTCGCTTCTGCCGCTTGCGCGCTGATCCACGATAAGGGCGCTTCTGCCAAGGGCGAAGCAGCGCTGAACTCCGCCGCAAAGATCGCGCTCAGCAGAGCCGCGGTAGCCGTGAAACATCAGCTCAATGGGCGCGCCGGGTGCGTATTCGAAGTATTTACCGCAGAGGGTAAGACCGTCGTGGGAGGTGACGGAGAGCCTTTCGAAAGGAAGCTTTTCCGTTTCGATCATCCATTTTTTCATGGTATCGCGGTAGGGCTCGTATACGTCTCCGGGGGGAAGACTGAAATGCTCCGCATCCACGAGGACCTTCTCCTTCACGAAAAATGCCATGCGAAAGCACACGTATGCTATGATGAGCACTGCCGCGGCAAGCACCGCTGCGGCTATGAGAATATAAAGCAAAATGTCCATTTCTGCCTCCCGCCGTAATTTTCTACGTCATATTTTAGCACACCCGTCCCGCCAGTTCAAGAATTCGGCCGTAAATCTTTACTTTTGCTTGTTATCGGTGCCTTTGTTGTGTTAGAATAAAGGAACAGTACAGCACGGAGCTTAACTTTTGGAGGTGCGACTTTATGAAGATATTGGTTATCAACGGAAGCCCCAAGGGAAACGCAAGCGTCACCCTGCAAACGGTGCATTACCTTTCCATCATCCATCCCGAGCACGAATTTATAATAGAAAACGTAGGACAGCGCATCCGCGCCATCGAAAAGGATTTTTCCTCCCTGAAGGGAGCCATCGAAGCAGCGGACCTTCTCCTTTTCTCATATCCCGTATACACCTTTATCGCCCCCTGGCAGCTTCACAGATTCATTGAGCTGCTGAAGGAGTCGGGCATCTCCGTGGCGGGAAAATACGCAACTCAGCTTTCCACATCCAAGCATTTTTACGACGTGACGGCTCACCGCTACGTTGAGGACAACTGCCGCGACCTGGGCCTTCGCTACGTGCGCGGCCTTTCCGCCGACATGGACGACCTGACCACCGAAAAGGGTCGCCGCGACGCGGAAAGCTTCCTCGACCACGTTGTCCACTCCATGGAAAACGGTATTTACGAGCGCCGCGCCGTCACCTCCACAGCGCCGAAGCACGTTCCCGCAACTGTTCCCGCAGCAACGGAAGAAAAGACCCTGGGCGACGTCGTTATCCTGACGAACAGAGAAGAAGACGATACCCGTCTTTTGGCGATGACAGAGCGCTTCCGCGCCGTTTTGCCACGAAAAACGAGAGTTATCAACATACGCGAATACCCCTTCAGCGGCGGATGCCTGGGCTGCTTCAACTGCGCCGTCAGCGGCAAATGCATCTGGAAGGACGGCTTTGACGATTTTCTCAGAAACAGCATCCAGACGGCGGAAGCCATCGTTTTCGCATTCTCCATCAAGGATCACTCCATGGGCGCCTCCTTCAAGCTCTACGACGACCGTCAATTCTGCAACGGCCACCGCACCGTCACCATGGGAATGCCCATGGGATATCTCATTTCGGGAAACTATTCCGAGGAGCAGAATCTTTCCATGATCGTTGAAGGCCGCGCTCAGGTGGGAGGCAACCACCTTGCGGGAGTTGCCACAGACGAAACGGACCCCGACCGCGAGATCGACGACCTTGCCCTCGAGCTTGAATACGCACTCAAAAACAAATACGTGCCGCCCCAGAACTTTCTCGGCATCGGCGGCATGAAGATCTTCCGCGACCTTATCTGGCTGATGCAAGGGATGATGCGCGCCGACCACAAATTCTACAAAAAGCACGGTCAGTACGACTTCCCCCAGAAGCATTGGGGCAGAATGGTGATGATGTACGCCGTGGGCGCACTTATGGCATCCCCGAAGCTGAAGGCGAAGGCGGGCGGCAAGATGACAGAGGGCATGCTTATGCCCTACAACAAGGTCCTCGAAAAGGCACGCAAAAATATGAAAGAACGGTAAATATAAAAGATCCTCTGCAATTTTTGTTGCAGGGGATCTTTTGGTTTGCCGAAACGAACGATAGAGCGCTAAATCTACGGTTTAGATAAAGCGCCTTATAATTTATTGTGTTCGCCCGTGATAAAGGATATAATAAAACCACAAAGCCGGTTTTGATTTTTCAAAAGGAAGTGATATTTTGAAGTTATACGTTGGTGAGAATCTGAAAAGACTAAGAAGCGAGAAAAACGTCACCCAGGACGCCGTTGCCGAATATCTCGGCGTAACGTATCAGGCGGTCAGCCGTTGGGAAAACGGTCTTGCATACCCCGACATCGAGTTTTTGCCTGAGCTTGCCCGTTTTTTCGAGGTGAGCCTCGAAGAACTTCTTGGGACTGAAAGCAACGAAGACAGGATACGGGATATCGTATCCGAATGCTACGAGCTGAATGAAAATAACAACAAGCCCGCAGCACTGTCAAAGTTGCGCAGTCTCGAAAGAGAGTACCCGAATAATTGGTACATCAAGCAAGCGATCTGCCGCGTACTCGTATATCCGACGCCGGAGTCATTCGATCCAGTTCTGCCCGAGCTGCGCAGATACGCCTCCGAGGGATTGAAAAGCTGCACTGTGAAGGACGCGTGGCAATTCAGGCAGATCGTGAGCTCTCTTGTGAAGGCTGTGCCCGAGGAAGAAGTGGGGGATTGGATCAAGTACATCCCCGCCGCCCACAATCCAAACGCAAATACCGTTCTTAAAGAAAGATACAGGATAAGAAACGACCGCGAAAAGGCGCTGCATTACGGAAGCGAAGCGATCATGGCAAATCTCATTTATCTTGAAATGTCATTCGTCACTGCTTGCCAGTTACCAGAAGATGTGATCGTTTCAAGGAAATACGCAAACGACGTGATAGACGCCGTGATCGGCAAGCCATACAGAAAAGACGGCAGGGTACACAATTCCATTATGATCTGGGAGCGGTCGGTGTATCAGACTCAGATCGCGGGCGGCTATGCAGGAGTCGGAGAGACAGAGAGGGCGATAGAGGAGCTGACAAAAGCTGTCGATATGTGGATAATGCAGGCTGACGCTCTGAAAGAAGACTGTTTCACAAGCGATTCCCCCTTTATCGAAGCGCGAAAAAACAGATGGGGCGACAAATTTCAAGGTGTGGACTTCGCAGTGGATGCGATGACGAACGTATCCGACTGGGCTTGGTTTGATTCCATTCGTGAAGACCCACGGTTTAAGGCTCAGCTTGAGAGAATCCTCACAAAAAAAGAGGAGCTGATCGAATATTTCAAGAAAAACGACCCTCACAAGTATGATTGAAAAAGCAAGCACGGCAGGGAGCCCCCTGCCGTGTTATTTATTTCTCCTTCAGCGGATTCCAGGTTCCTCTCACGTACGAGATGAGATAAAGCACGAAAAGGAGCACGTTGTGTCCTATCATGCAAGCCCAGGCTGAGATAAGCCCCATACCCAGGACCTGCGTGCAGACGTAGGTACACACGATGCGGACACCCCACATTCCGAGCAGGTTATAAACGAAGGGAGCTTTAGTCTTTCCCACCCCCATCATCATGCCTTCAACGATGATGGAAAAGCCGAAGATGGGCTCCGAAAGGGCCACCATGCGAAGCACCGTTTGGCCAAGCTCAATGACCTCTTTATTATCGGAGAAGAGCGTCATCAGAAAGGGCGCCGAGAAGAAGAGGGCTGCGCCGGAAAGCACCATCAGCGCCGTCTCAATGGGAATGAACATTGAGGACACCGCCTTCATCTGCTTTTTATCCTTGGCGCCGTATGCGTTGCCCGCAAGGGTTGCGGCGGCCGTCTGCATTCCGTAGCCGGGGATGTAAAATGCCGATTCAACGGTGTTTGCAATAGTGTGCGCCGCCGTTGCTATCTCACCTATCGATTAGATCAGGGGAGCGAAGGCAACGTAGCCGAAGGAGGTGCCGAAGCGCTGAAGTATGTTCGGAAAGGTGATCTTAAATGAAGGGAGCAAAATCTCCCTGTCGGGAGCAAGCCTTGCGCCGCGGGGAGACACAACGGGATGCCGCCACAGCGCTATGGTGATATGTATACCGCCCCACGTGAAGGCGATGGCGGAGGCCGCCGCCGCGCCGATAACTCCCCACCCCGCGCCAAAGAGCGTGAAGCTTTTGCCCAAAAGCGTCACCGTGCGCGTGGGATATATCAGAATGAAATTCAATATAACGTTCATTAAATTCACGATAACGCCCACCTTCATAGGCGTTTTCGTGTCGCCCGCTGCACGGAGCACCGTGCCGAAAATGGTTGTCGCCGTTCGCGGAAGGGTGGGCAGGTAGAGGATGAAAAAGTAGGCGGAGGCAAGCTCCCTTATGCCCTCGTCCACCTGCATCCAGCGGGGCACCATCCCGCTTAAAGCAAGGGGAAGCGCCGTGAAAAGGGCGCCCACGAAAAGCACCACGATCACCGCCTGCGCAGAAACTCTCCTCGCCTCTTCCCTGTCGCCGGCGCCGCAGGCACGGGCAATGAGAGAAAGGAAGCCAACGCCAAAGGCGGAGATAGTGCTGAACACGAGCCAGCCCACAGTGCCCGTTGAGCCGACGGCGGCAGTTGCGTCCGTGCCAAGGACGCCGACCATCGCCGTGTCTATATACTGCGCCGCCGTCTGCATCACCTGCTCGGCTATGGTTGGCCATGCAAGCGTCATGATCAAGGCCGCCGTGGCAAGAGCGCCCGCGCGGTGCTCTTTATCTGATAATAACGTTTTTTTCTTCATATATCTTTCTTTTCGGTTTTGTTCTCGCTCCGAATATCATAACAAATTTCTGCGGTTTTTTCAAGCAATGACTGAGAATTTGATATTTTCGCAGGGGTGTGGTATACTTACAGTAACAAAGCAAACGAACAAAGGAGCCCATATGCCGCTACACATCATAAGACAGGATATAACCAAATTAAAGGTGGATGCCATCGTAAACGCCGCAAACTCCTCCCTTCTCGGAGGCGGAGGTGTGGACGGCGCCATACACGCAGCTGCAGGCCCCGGGCTTCTCTGGGAGTGCCGCACTCTCGGCGGCTGCCCCACGGGAGAAGCAAAGATCACGGATGGCTACCGTTTGCCCGCAAAGCGGGTGATACACACCGTCGGCCCCGTGTGGCGCGGCGGACAAAACGGCGAGGAGGCTCTTCTCAGGTCCTGCTACCGAAAATCCCTTGAGCTTGCCCTTGAGCACGGATGCGACTCCGTTGCCTTCCCTCTCATATCGTCCGGAGTGTACGGATACCCCAAGGCGGAGGCACTCAGGGTAGCTGTGGACGTAATCGGAGATTTCGTCATCAGCCACGATATGACCGTTTATCTGGTGGTTTTCGACCGCGCGTCTTACAAGGTCAGCGAAAAGCTTCTCTCATCCGTTAAGGAATACATAGACGATAACTATGCCGAAGCCCACGCAAACCGCCGCGGCAGACGCTACGACGGCGGCTTCATGCCCCTCATGGAATCCGTGCCCATGGCGAAGGCCATCTCCGCCGACGACCTTCACTTTGAGCTTGACGAAAGCTTCACGGAAATGCTCCTGCGCAAGATAGACGAGCGCGGCATGAAGGATTCCGACTGCTATAAAAAGGCAAACGTTGACCGCAAGCTCTTTTCAAAGATACGCAAGGACCCTCACTATAAGCCCTCAAAGCAAACCGCCATCGCCTTTGCCGTGGCTCTTGAGCTTCCCCTTCACGAAACGGAGGAGCTTTTGAAAAAGGCGGGATACGCCCTTTCCCACAGCAATGAGTTCGACCTCATCATCGAATACTTCATCAAGGCCGGAAACTATAACGTTTTCGAGATAAACGAGGTGCTCTTCGCCTTCGATCAGAATCTTCTCGGAGCCTGATAAGCACAGAAAAAATGTCGCCTCGCAGGCGACCATGCTTCTCTTTCGTTCTGATAAAATGTGATCAGAAAACGAAAGAGAGGTATTTTCAATGAAAAAGAATCTTACAGAGCTTGTATTTATCCTTGACAGAAGCGGCTCCATGTCCGGACTTGAGGAAGACACCGTCGGCGGCTTCAACTCCATGCTGAAAAAGCAGAAATCCGAGGCGGGCGAATGTCTCGTTTCAACGGTGCTTTTCGACCACGAAAGCCTCGTGCTCCACGACCGCCTTCCCATCTCGGAGGTCGAGCCCCTCACCGACCGCGATTACGTTGTGCGCGGCAGCACCGCCCTCATCGACGCCATTGGCTCCGCCATCCACCACATCGGAAACGTTCACAAATATGCGCGTCCCGAGGACGTGCCCGAGCGCACTGTTTTCATCATCACCACCGACGGAATGGAAAATGCCAGCCACCGCTACACAAGCAGCAAAGTGAAGGCTATGATCGAAAAGCAAAAGAAAAAGCACGATTGGGAGTTTCTCTTCCTGGGCGCCAACATCGATGCCGTTGAAACGGCGAAGCATTTCGGAATCGGCAGCGACCGCGCCGTGAATTTCCACAGCGACAAGGCGGGTACTGCCCTCAATTACGAGGTGATGAGCGATGCCATCAGCACCGTACGCAGAAAAGCGCCGTTGTCCGCCGGCTGGAAGGCCCGCATCGACGAGGACTATAACAAGAGAAAGAAATAACGCTCACACAAAAAAACGACCCGTTTCGGGTCGTTTTTTATTTCAGAAATATTTGCGCAGGGGGAGGGCGTCGCGGAATTCCCAGTGCTTTTCGAAGAATTTCGAAAAGCCGCCGATGAGCGAGCCGTTCACAAATGCGCAGAAAACCGTGCCGAAGCCAACGGCAGAAAGCCTCCATTCACCGAAAAAGATGAAGGAAAGGGCAATGCTGAGAAGGCAGCTGATGCAGTCGTAGGCGGTTTTGAATTTCGTCACGTTCAGTCCCTTCACCGACGTTACCTCCTTCACGAAAAGGTCGTATACCTCAGGAGGAATGTAGGTGTGAAACATTAATGACACGCCTGCCGACACCGTTGATATGCCGATAAGGTAAAGCAGTATACGGAAAACGAGAAGCTCCGTTTCGGGGAAAAGCCCCAGCACCGCGATCACGCCATCAAGCGTGAAGCCGAAGACCACCGCCGTAACGAAGGAGAAAAGATACGATATCTTGCCGCGGCGAAGCACCGCCATCATAACCAGCAAAAGCACCGCCTGCAGGGTGTAGCCCGCCATGCCGAAGCTGAAAAATTCAAATACCTCCGAAACCTTCAGGTGAAGAAGATACGCAGGCGCCACCACCATGGAAACGCCGAGAGCCGCCCTCTCCGTCAGCGCCGTGCCGACGGCCATGAGAACAACGGCAGCTATATATGCCATCTCCGTTGAAAACGTTCTTTTTTTCATAATGATCTGTTCCGTCCTTTTTCGCGGCGAAAGCCGCAAACTGAGGTATATATTATCACAAAGCGCGGGATTTTTCAACGAAAAAACCAAAAAAGCCCGATGCTGCGAAAGCAGGGCAAGGGCTATGGCAGAGAGGCAGCATGGCTTGCGGTGCGCATTCTTCGGCTCGCCGCCCCCGCATGGGCATCAAATTGGCAACGGAGGCGCATAACACGAAGGCGCAGGAATTGTACGCGTCCCCGGGCTTTGAGAAATTACCCGAAACGGATGGCGACGACCTTGTATTCGGCCTCTGAGACCCGGCTTTTTCATATAGACCGTGATCCCGATTTAAAATACTCCGCTCAGGCAAAAAAGAAGCGCGAAATTTTCGCGCTTCTTTTTTTCGGTACACGACCTTATGGTCGCAATTTTTTAATATCCAACCGACACTCCGAAGAAGAGCACCAGGAGGGAAACGGCAAACACCAGAAGCTGAAGCTTCCACGTCCATTTTACCCACTTCAAATAGGAGACGTTTGCCATGGAAAGACCGATGAGAAGCACCGGATTTGTGGGCATGATAACGTCTGTGAAGCCGTCTGCCATGCAGTAGGTCAGTATCACGAGCGTGGGCGATATGTTCAATGCCGCCGCGATGGGGATGATAATGGGCATAACGAGGATTATCTTCGCCGTTGCCGACCCGATAAAGAGCTGAAGGAAAAGTATGAGGAAATATATCAGGATAACGGCAACGAGCTTGCTCTTGCCCTCAAGCACCTGCAAAACGAAGTGCATTATTGTGTCGATGATGCCGCTTTCCTCCATTACGAGCTTCACGGAGGAGGCAAGGGCTATAAGCAAAACCGCGGGCAGCATTGCACCGGCACCGCTGATAAAATATCTTATAACGCTTTTCGGCTTCTTCGAAACGATAAATCCCGATGCAAGACCGAAAATAAGGAAGCTTGCCGCCAGTATCGGTATCGCGAAGCCCGAAATGGCGCGGATGGAGGCAATAGCCAGAAGAATGATCCCTTGCAGAGCAAAAAAGCTCAGATACACCTTGAATATCAGCCCGTGCTCCTTGTCGTAGTGGTCCGTTTTGTCCTCCGTCAGACCTGCACGTCTTATAAGATCCGATTCATAGGTGGGAGATGCCGTGGGATCGCGCTCGATCTTTTTAAGATACAGCATAAGAAACGCGCACACGATAACGTACACGATAATGAAGAACACTACCCTAAGCCACGTGCCCTCAGAGGGCTGCACTCCCGCATACTGAGAAGCGATGCCCACAGAAAAGGGATTCGCTATAGCAGCGGAAAAGCCGAAGCAGGAGGCTAAAAGGCAGGCGCCGAGGCCCATCATCGTGTCCATATTCATGGAGAGCATGAACACTATTATAAGGGGAAGCAGAGTGACGAGCTCCTCGAACATGCCGAAAAGGCTGCCGAAAAGCATAAATATCAGAACCGTGATGCAGACCACAGGACCGCCCTTGTCGCGGAGCCTGTGCATGATACGGACGATGAATATCTCAATGCCGCCCGTTTTTTCAACCACGTTGAAAACGCCGCTCATGATAAGCAAAAAAACGCTTATCATTATTATCGTCACGGCATCGGAGGAAACGAACACGCGAAGAGGTGCCGTTATCACCCTGAGAAATGATATGCCCTTTATTCCCTGCTCATTATAGGTGCCCATGATTATGGCGCCGTCATCGTCTCTTTCGTATGCACCGCGGGGCACCACGTATGAAAGAAGACTGCAAAGGATAAGTATAAGCGAAAGAATAATAAGAACGGTGATGAACGCTCTTGCGTTTATGGTGGAAAAGGCTTTTTCCTTTTCCGCGGTGTTTTTCGTCTTTTCAAGAGTAGCCATAGTTGTCGCTCCTTTCCCGTCAGAGACGTGCTTCCTCCGCGGCACGGTCGTACATTATCATAGAGGAGATGTACCACTCGACCGAGGACTGCTTCACGTCAGGAACGAAGAAAAGTATCTCTTTTCCGTTATATATCTCAAAATTCACGCCGGCACCGAAAAGGAGCCGATATACCCGCTCGATTGGGAAGCTGACCTCATAATGCTCGCCGTCGCGCTCGCCCACGTAGCAGAGGCCGCTTTTGCTAAGGGTGCACACTCCCCTGCCCGCGTATCGCGTCAGGGTGCTGCCGTTTCCGGGCAGGCGAAGCTCAACGGGAGAGCTGAGGGTATAGTCCCCGTCGCTGAGGATCGCGTCCTCAATGACCGACTTCTGCCAATCGTACCACTCACCGAAATTTTCAAAGCGGAATCCCGGCGCAAAGCCGTATCTGTCGTCAAGCTCTGTGAGCTTGCCGCAGTTTTTGCAGTAAATGCTGCGTTTTTTCGTGCTGAGAGTGTGCTTTTCGCCGCATACCGGGCAAACAGCGAGAATATTATGGAGCCCCTCCGCCAGCTTTTTCGAGCGGTATCTGACCCGGGGACGGGTCTTCAGCCATTCAAATTCATCGTAGTAAAGCTTCGCTTCCACAGCTGCCTTTATCTCGTCCGGCGATTTGGCACGCACCTCATCCGCCGTTAAAAGAAGGCTGAGCTCCACCTCCACAAGGGCGCCGCGTCTGGGTCCGTTGCCCCATTTGGGGTCGGCAAAGTAATCGCCGCTGAACTTAACGGTGTAGATAGGCACGCCGGACTTTTTCAGAAATGAAAAGGTGGAGGGCTGGATATCCTCAAAGCGTCCCGCCGTTGAAAGCCGCGCCTCGGGCATCATTGCAAGTATCTCACCGCCGCCCAGCACCTTCAGGCAGTTCTTCGTGCTCTCAATGTCGGAGGCAAACATGCTTTTCGGAAAAACTCCGAGCCGTCTTAAAAGACCGCCAAGCACTCTGTGGTAAAAATACAGTCGCGCCGCAATGAAGTGGGGGTGATTTTTCCGCAGAACGGCTTCCGCAAAGATGAAATCAATGAAGGAGCCGTGGTTGCAAAGGATTATCGAGGGCGCTTCGGGTGTGACCTTCGTTTCCGATACGTTTCTGATCTTCACGCCGCAGAAGAAATAGTACACGCGAAGCGCGGTGTAGAGGATCGCCAGAAGGATCCTGTCGCATTTGCGCACAACGGTGGTGCTTGTGTCGCCGGGAGCGCTGACAGAGTCGTTTTTCTTTGATCTTTTCTCGTTAGTCATAGCTCTTTTCCTGTCTTTGATGATTTTTTACTCAAACATTGATATAATTATGCACCAAATCGGCGAAAAAATCAAGTACGGGTCAAATTCCGCAGAAAAAGACCTCCCCCTCCCATATTACGGGCGCACTTTTATACCTTGTTTTGTTCGCGGTTTTATGTTATACTGTTATGGTCTAATAATAAACGGTAATTTTCGTTCCTATTTATAGTATTGATTAATATGATGATTAAGGGCAGGTGAATTCATTTGAAAGAATTACGGGCGAAGATCCGCGAGGCGCTTGTTTCGGCACTGCCGATCACACTTCTTGTTTATCTTCTGGCGCTTCTCCCCGGATTTTCCTTTAACCGTTACGAGCTGTTATCCTTCACTGTGGGAGCCGTACTCCTCATAATCGGCATCGGACTCTTCAATCTCGGTGCCGACATCGCAATGACACCTATGGGAACCCACGTGGGCTCCGGCCTTTCAAAGCAGAAAAGCATTGGCTGGCTTTTGGCCGTGTGCTTCGTGCTTGGCATGCTCATCACCATTGCCGAGCCCGACCTTCAGGTCCTTGCAAATCAGGTAAGCTCCGTTATGAACGGCAAGCTCCTCGTATATACCGTCGGTCTCGGCGTGGGCGCCTTTCTGATCGTTGCTATCCTGCGCATCATCTTCAAGCGCCGCCTCTCCGTGATACTGATGCTTTTCTATATGCTCCTTTTCTCCCTGGCGCTCATCCTCGCCATAAACGAAAAGCTTGACCTTCTCCCCATGGCCTTCGATTCGGGCGGCGTGACTACGGGTCCCATAACCGTTCCCTTTATCATGGCTCTCGGCGTCGGTATCTCGCACGTTCTCGGCGACCGCCGCAGCCAGGAAAACAGCTTCGGTCTCGTTGCACTTTGCTCCATCGGACCTATTCTCGCCGTTACGGTGCTGGGAATCTTCGCCCGCAGCGGGCTTGGATACACCGTAAGCTACGGCAGCGTGGGCGAAAACGTCGCCGACGCGTATCTTGAAAATGCATCTCACGTGGCAAAGGAGGTGGCTGTGGCTCTCGGTCTCATCGTCCTCTTCTTTATGCTTTGCCAGTTCTTCTTTCTCAAGCTTCCGGGAAAGCAGCTTCTCGGCATCGGAGTCGGCGTTGTATTCACCTACGTTGGCCTCGTTATGTTCCTGACAGGCGTAAACGTGGGATATATGCCCATCGGCTATAAGCTCGGCACCGAGCTTTCCACCCTTTCCACCCCCTACATTGTGGGTCTGGGTCTTCTCATGGGCGTTCTCGTGGTTCTGGCAGAGCCCGCCATCCACGTGCTCAACGCACAGGTCGAGGACGTTACGGGCGGCTACGTGAAAAAGAGATCCATGATGATGGGGCTTTCTGCCGGAGTGGGTGCCGCCATCGCCCTTTCTATGATCCGTATCATCTTCGATTTCTCCCTCGTATACTACATAATCCCCGGATATTTTATCTCGCTGGCCCTTTCCCTTTTCGTGCCTCCCGTGTACACCGCCATCGCCTTCGACTCGGGCGGAGTTGCCAGCGGTCCCATGACGTCGGGCTTCATACTCCCCTTCGCCATCGGCGTCTGTGTGGCGCTGCAGGGTGAATCCGCTGTGCTGCGCTGCGGCTTCGGCGTCGTTGCCCTCGTTGCAATGGCACCCCTTATCACTATTCAGCTTCTGGGATTCAAAGCCATCGTGTCAAACAAGATCAAGGAAGTCCGCGCTATGAAGCGCATCCTTGAGGCTGAGGACGAGCAGATCATCAATTTCATGTAAGGAGGCAGACCGTGGCAAATTCAATCAACGAATCGGCAATAAAAAAGCTGAAGCTCGTGATCACTGTGGTGGATCGCGCAAAAACCGAATTCTATCTGGACATACTGAGCCAGTTTGAAGTGAACTTTCAGATGGTCACCGGCGGTAAAGGCACCGCTCACTCCGAGATCGTGAAAATGCTGGGACTCAACGTAAACAAATCCGTTATCCTCAGCATCGTGCGCGACGACATGGCAGCTACAGTCATCAGGACCCTCGAAGATAAGTTCGAAACGATCAAAAATGGCAAGGGCATCGCCATTGCCGTGCCGCTCTCCAGCGTTATCGGAGTGAATATGTATCAGTTCCTGAGCAATAACAAGCAAGGCAGGGAGGACTAATTATGACAGTTAACAATCATGAGGTTATATTCGCGATAGTCAACGCCGGCTACGCAGAGGATGCTATGCAGGTCGCCCGTGAGGAGGGTGCCCGCGGCGGCACCATCATCAGCGGACGCGGCGTCGCCCGTGAAAAGGAAGCCACCTTCTTCGGCATCACCGTTCATGCGGAAAAGGAGATCCTTATGCTCGTTGTCGAAAAGGAGCACCGCGACCGCATCCTTTCTGCCCTCTATAAAAAGATGGGTATGCAGCAGAAGGCGCAGGGCATCGTATTTTCCCTGCCCGTTTCCGAGGCTGCCGGTCTCGCCCCCGAGATCAACATAAAGGATTAATAAAAAAGGAACCGCACCGAAGCGGTTCCTTTTTTGCTGCGGCGGAAACATTGACTTTGCCGCGGAATCGGACTACAATATCCGTAAAGACCATAAAAGAGAGGCTCACCTATGAAAAAGCAGGAATTTCTCGAATATTGCACCGACACGTACGGCACCGTGCCGGACTGCCCCTTCGACGAGGATTTCGATAGAGCGGTAACAAGACGCGTAAGCGCAGAAAACTTAACGAAAAAAGAAGAATTAAACGAGTCGCCGCAAAAGCTTTTGGATAAATACCGCGGATGCATGGTCGGCGGCGCTGTGGGCGACGCTTTGGGGTATGCCATTGAATTTATGTGCGAAGAAGCTATCAAAAAGCACTACGGAGAATCGGGCATAACGGAATACTCCCTCATCGACGGGGTGGCGCAGATCTCGGACGATACGCAAATGACACTCTTCACCGCAAACGGTCTTTTGTTGGGAACGACACGAGGGATCACACGCGGCGTAATGGGTAAATACTCGGACTACATAGCTGCCTGCTACGGTGAATGGGTCAGGACGCAAGCGGAAACCTATCCGCTAAGCGATCCATATCACTGTTCATGGCTGGTAAACATTCCCGAGTTGTTTGCCCGACGCGCACCGGGAAACACCTGTCTTTCAGCGCTGTCTTCATATCTGCGCGGAGTTAAAGGAACGATGGACGAGCCTATCAACGTCAGCAAAGGATGCGGAGGCGTTATGCGCGTGGCACCGATCGGCATATATTTTGGCGATAAAGACCTATCAATCGAGGACGTCGATATGATAGCGGCAGAATCGGCGGCAATAACACACGGGCACGAGCTTGGTTACATTCCTGCGGCAGGTCTGGCGCATATCATTCATCTTGTCTCTCACGATAAAGACGTATCCCTTCTCACCGCTGTGAATGACATGATCGAAACGATGCCGCGTCTTTTCCCGAAGGCTCAGCACATCGATTATTACACGAATATTATGGAAGAAGCCGTGTCGCTTGCAAAATGCGACATTTCCGACCTTGACGCCATTCACATCCTCGGGGCAGGCAGAGCTGCCGAGGAAGTTGCATTCGGCTCGGTCACTACAGGGGCGGCGAACGATATTGAAGAGGC
>JAZMZX010000100.1:0-8424 GCA_045586225.1 Eubacteriales bacterium | reverse complement strand
GTAGACATTACCACCGTAGCCAATCTCGATGATGTGTGCAAATCGATCTGTTCTCTCAAAAAGGCAGAGGGCGATTTTGATTTTACAAGCTTCAACCGTGCGTTCAGCATTGCCCTTGCGGCACAGATGCTGGCAGACGATGCCCCCACAGCCGACGTTATGAGGCTTTATGCTTCAAGCTTCGAAACCGACTACGACACATATGCAGCTCTCGACGGCGATGTGCGCAAAGCATTCGACGGTCTTATGCCCCGTATGAATCTCACCGAAGGCTTTGTTGCTTTTGACGATATTGTGCTTCTTGCATCGGTTATTGCAACCGACAGCTACGGTGACCTCAAAGACATAGTGCTCGATAATGCCGATTATTTCGGCATCAACACCAAAGGTGACTACAGCGACCTTTCGGTCAACAACCGCTCCAAGGTGTTTTCACGGATGTATGCCGACCGCAGCGATTTTGTGAGTGCAGATGACGTTAAAGATGCATTTGACAAAGCGGTTGAAGAGCTCACCGAAGAGGAAGATGAAAACAATAAAGGCTCATCGGGCAACAAAGGCTCCGGCGGCAAAGGCTCATCGGGCGGCGGTTCGCTGTCGGTGGGAGTGGCCGTGGGAAGTCGGATCGTAGGCATGTCGTCCTGTGAGCCAAGGAGTTGAATTACTAAGTTGTCTTCCTAAGACCGCTTGGGCCTCCGACTTCGCTGAATACGAAAAGCTTATAAAGATCGATCTTTCCACCCTTATTCCTCTTGCGGCATGCCCTCATATGCCCGATAACGTTTCGTCTGTGGCCGATATCGAGGGACTCCCCGTTTCCCAGGTGTGCATCGGCTCCTGCACAAACAGCTCCTTTGCAGACCTCACCGCCGCCGCAAATATCCTGAAGGGCAAGGTGGTTGCAGACTCCGTTTCCCTGACGGTGACCCCCGGCTCCCGCGAGGTGCTCACGGCGCTCACCGATTCCGGCGCGCTTAAGATACTCCTTGACGCAGGCGCCCGCCTTCTCGAATGCGCGTGCGGTCCCTGCATCGGTATGGGTCAGTCTCCCAACTCGGGCGGCGTTTCGCTTCGTACCTTCAACCGCAATTTCAAGGGCCGCTCCGGCACTGCCGACGCGGAGATATACATCGTTTCCCCCGAGGTAGCCGCCGCTTCCGCTGTTACCGGCGTGATCACGGATCCCACGAAGCTTGCACCTCCCGCTCCCGTCAGCGAGCCTGAGCGCTTCCCCGGAAACGATAATATGCTGGTTGCTCCCACCGAAGAAAAGCATGAGCTTGTTTTCGGTCCCAACATCAAGCCCTTCCCCAAAACGGCTCCCGTGGAGGATAAGCTCCATGCTCCCGTTTCCATCAAGGTGGGAAACAATATCACAACGGACGATATTATGCCCGCAGGCTCCAAGATCCTGCCCCTCCGCTCCAACATTCCCGCCATTTCTCAGTACTGCTTCTCGGGAATAGATCCCGAATTCCCCCGCCGCGCGCTTGATTGCGGTAGCTCCTTCATCGTTGGCGGCGAGAATTACGGACAGGGCTCCTCTCGTGAGCACGCGGCTCTGGCACCCCTTTACCTTGGCGTAAAGGCGGTTGTCGCAAAATCCTTTGCCCGCATCCACAGAAGCAACCTTATCAACATGGGCATCATCCCCCTCACCTTCAAGGACCCGGACGACTACGACAGCATAAACGAGGGCGACGTGCTTTCCATGGAAAATATCAAGGAAGGCCTTGATTCCGGCGCCGTTACCCTTTATAACGAGCGCACCGGCAAGAGCATACCTCTCACCGTGAGCCTGGGCGAGCGCGAGCGCAAGCTTCTGCCCGCAGGCGGACTTTTAGGCTACATCAAGGAGAAAAACGCATGAACGAAAGAATAAAGATGAAGACCGCCGTCGTTGAAATGGACGGCGATGAAATGACACGTGTTATCTGGCAGAAGCTGAAGGACGAGCTCATCCTGCCTTATATCGATCTTAAGACCGAGTATTACGACCTTGGCATGGAATACCGCGAGAAGACGGACGACAAGGTCACCTCCGACGCGGCTGAAGCCACAAAGCGTCTCGGCGTTGCCGTTAAATGCGCCACCATCACACCCAATGCCGCAAGAAAAGAGGAATATAAGCTTTCGAGGCTTTATCCCTCCCCCAATGCCACCATCAGAGGCATAATCGGCGGCACCGTTTTCCGTGCTCCTATCCTTGCCCCCTCCGTGAAGCGCTATATCTCCACCTGGACGAAGCCCATAACCATCGCACGCCATGCATACGGCGATATTTATAAAAACATTGAAGCACGCGTGCCCGCAGGAAGCAAGTGCGAGCTTGTGGTGACGGATGCGGACGGAAATGAAACACGCCAGCTTATCCACAGCTACAAGGGCGACGGCATCGCTCAGGGTATACACAATACGGAAGAAAGCATCCGCAGCTTCGCCGTTGCCTGCTTTGAGTATGCTCTTTCCACGGGGCTCGACCTGTGGTTTTCCTCCAAGGACACCATCTCCAAGACCTACGACCACAGATTCAAGGACATTTTTGCCGAGATATTCGAGGCTTCCTATAAGACCCGCTTTGAGGAAGCCGGCATAAACTATTACTATATGCTCATCGACGACGCGGCGGCACGCGTTATCCGCTCTGAGGGCGGTTTCATCTGGGCCTGCAAGAACTACGACGGCGACGTTATGTCCGACCTTGTTGCCGCTTGCTACGGCTCCCTTTCCATGATGACGTCCGTGCTCGTTTCTCCCGAGGGCGTATACGAATACGAGGCGGCTCACGGCACAGTTCAGCGCCACTATTATAAGTATCTGAAGGGTGAATCCACCTCCACGAACCCCACCGCCACCATTTATGCGTGGACCGGTGCTCTGCGCCGCCGCAGCGAGCTTGACGGCACCCCCGAGCTTGGTCTCTGGGCAGACCGCATCGAGGCCGCAACCATGCAGACCATTGCCGACGGCATCATGACGGGTGACCTTGCAGCTGTTTCAAGCAACGAAAATGCAAAGACCGTCACCACCGACCGCTTTATCGCGGAGATCCGCGCTCGCTACGATGCGCTGGCTAATAACTGAAAGTCCCCATCCCAGAAAGAAGACAATAAATGAAAAAAGATAACGTAACAAAGCTTCTGGAGCTTTCCGAGCTTTGTGAAAGCAACAATCACATAGCATCGGAGCTTTATACGCACTATGATGTGAAGCGCGGCCTGCGCGACTCCGACGGCAGAGGCGTTCTCACAGGCCTCACCGATATCTCCACGGTCAACGGATATAAGAACAACGTTCCCTGCGAGGGTGAGCTTTTCTATCGCGGAGTGAACGTAAACGATCTCGTCCGCGGCTTTTTGGCAGACTACCGCTACGGCTACGAGGAGACTGTGTATCTTCTCCTTTTCGGCGAGCTTCCCACAGAGGAGCAGCTTCAGAGCTTCACAGAGCTTATAGCAGACTGCCGCACCCTTCCCACAAACTTCGTTCGCGACGTTATTATGAAGGCGCCCAATGCAGACCTGATGAACTCCCTTGCACGCGGCGTTCTCACCCTTTATTCCTACGACAAGAACGCAAACGACCTTGCCATCCCCAACGTTCTGCGCCAGTGCATAGGCCTTATTTCCACCCTCCCCATGCTGACGGCGTACGCTTATCAGGCTTATTCACACTACATAAAGCACAGAGGCCTTTTCATCCATCAGCCCTCCGAAAAGCTCAGCACCGCGGAAAACGTTCTGCGTCTGCTCCGCGAGGATAATAAGTACACGGAAACCGAAGCCCGCATTCTGGACCTTTGCCTCGTTCTGCACGCAGAGCACGGCGGCGGTAACAATTCCTCCTTCACCACCCATGTTGTGACCTCCTCCGGCACAGATACGTATTCCTCCACCGCGGCATCCCTTTGCTCTCTCAAGGGTTCAAAGCACGGTGGTGCAAACCTTAAGGTCAAGTGGATGTTTGAGGATATCAAGAATAACGTTTCCGACTTCGAGGACGATGAGGAGATCGAGGCATATCTGAAAAAGATACTGCGCAAGGAAGCCTTTGACGGCACCGGTCTCATTTACGGTATCGGCCACGCGGTATACACCAAGTCTGACCCTCGCGCGCTGCTTTTGAAGAAGTATTCCGAAAAGCTTTGCGTTGAAAAGGGACGCGCCGACGAATTCCAGCTTTATAAAAGGGTGGACCGTATCGCGTCTGAGATAATGAACAGCAAGCCGGGACGTCTTAAGCCCATTCCCGTGAACGTTGATTTCTACAGCGGTCTCGTTTACGACGTGCTTAACATTCCCGAGGAGCTTTACACCCCTCTCTTCGCCGTTTCCAGAATCGCAGGCTGGAGCGCTCACCGCATCGAGGAGCTGATGAATTCAAGCAAGATCATCCGCCCCGCGTATATGAGCGTCCGCGAGGACAGAGACTATATTCCGCTTGAGAACCGGGAATAATAAAAAACATCGTATATGAAAAAGGAAGCACGAAATTTCGTGCTTCCTTTTAATTTTCTCTCATGCCGCAGCAAGTGGGGAGCGGTATTTAATAACACAGAAACGGCCGCCGACATTAAATGCTTTCCACAATAAGATGACTTGTATCGTACATGACCCGTGCATCATTATCGCGTATAAGCTCGCGTGATAATTCATTGCCTGTGATTTTATCAATACATGTCCTATATACCTGACCTCTTCGATAAACAGTATCACCGACACGAACGAAATGCTCGTTTTCAGTCGCTATGTGATATTTTATGGGTAATTTATCCGAAGCGCGAAGCTCGCCGCATAAATGCGTGTCTGTAACATATGTAATCAATTGATACGTTATATCGGATTCATTTTTGAAACGGTAGTCAAGATAATTGTATACGATTGAGGTCCCCGTTCCAAAAGGTACTTGCCTGTTATAATCGGGAAATAAATCAATGCCGTCGTGATGATGATGCTCGACGATCGTCAGGGGCGTGTGTAAGACCATCCAATGGATCAAATTCGTAAATTGACACAATCCGCCGCCAACACCTGCCTTGGTTTGCGCATTGGAGATGGTTATGCCTTCCTTATATCCTTTGGCCGCGGTCGTGCTTCCTACCAAATACCAGAATGAAAAGGTTTCACCGGGACGAATTAAAATGCCGTTGATCTTCGGGGCACTTATGGACAGATTTACGGCTTTGTTCTCCTGGAGCTCCATTTGTGTGTTTCCAAGCTTTCGTCTGATAAGTGAATTATGCTTATAAATAACAAACGGCAGCAATTCCTCTTTTTTGACCTTGGAAAAACGGCGGCTAACAAACATATTTTTGATGCCTCGAACTGCTCGGCATTTGAAAGCTGATATTTTGTAAGTCAGCGGTGAAATTTCACAAAACAGTTTTCTTGGCATACGTAACCCCCGGCTTATTTGGAAAATGTTCAGTAAATTCAGTATAACACATCAAAGGTTTATTTTTCAATAAATTATATTTCATTGTTTCCGATACTGCGTGTTTTATCGCACTTTTGTCCGGTAAAACAAAGTGCTGCAAAAATTCCCTTCCTCTCCGCTTAAAAAATCTCCTCACTTACCCTCGCGGTATAGTTTTTGCAAAGCAAACGTGCCCCTTCGCGAAAAAGACGGGCGGAAAGCGCAAGTGCAGCGTTAGCTTGTGCGATGCATTACATCCACACAAAAAAGCCACCGCATATGCGATGGCTTTTTTGAAATCCTTATTATAGGATCACTCATTGTTTTCATAATACACATCTATCGCACGCCCTGACCATGTGCACTGATTGGTATTAGCATCTATATGATATTTGACATGAGTACCGTAGGTCGTGTAAAGCTGACTGTAACCGCTGGAAAACGAGACGATCGATTCGATCAGAAACGGTTCGGTGGAAACGCATTTTCTGTATAAAGCCGTTGTCCCTTCAAACATAAAGTAACACTGCTCGAGTCTTGTGAAATGATACGAGCAGGCTACTTTGGATCCTGTTGTGAAAAAAACAGGGAAGGAAAGAGAAAGACCGGCGAAGCTTATTCCCATATCCAATGATAAGGAACCTACGTTATTTATGTTGCTGTTGTTCACAGCGGGCTGCATTCCTACATAATAATCAACATTGGGGTATTTGTTTTCGAAAAACACCTTTGCTGCGCACGTAACGATAGCATTACCATAAGTATCATTGTATATACCCGATGCTTCAGACGACGAAATTGCACTGCTTGGGGTAATATAAGCGGAGCTGTGGAGAAGATACGCGTCCTCGTTTTGAAGTTCATTGGCTATAAGAATACTTGTATATACGGAGTTCCGTTTATATGCCATAACCGGATAGACCGAAGATCCTCTCTGTAAATTTATGATTTTTGAATTTATCGAAGTGGTGCGATCAACTATTCGGGTTGATGAGCTTGCTCTTGCTTTATCAGAGGAAAAACCCAACGGTTGCTTGTATAGACGGTTGACCTCGTCTTTGAGATAATTATCCAGAGCGGTATCGGAAATTTCTGCCGACACAAAATCGTTTATAACCTGAGCATTAACATCTTTATCGTACAATACACTAACGTAGGTTTTGTCAATTCGATCACCGTACTTGCTGAATATGGCAATGTATACGTTTTCCGATTCGGAATTTGTTTGTTTGCTTGTTTCAGATGCTGTGGTGTTTGAATATGGCATGCCATAATATGGCGAATCGTCACAGATATATTCACCGGTGATTTCGTCGTAAGTTAAGTCGGTTGCAAATCCTTGTGTTGCATTACCTTCTTTATTGATGGCTATATCCCCTGTAATGTGCCGGTTCAAAGCATCAACGTTAAGGTTTGAGCCGTAAACGACAGTAATCCCATCGTTTACAGCCTTGGAGTTTAAGAAATCAGTCTCGGTAACAAACACAGCATTTTCGTATGCTGCAATGTTGGCTTTTGAAAAAAGAACTACTTCGTCATCGGCTTTGAAGGCTGGAGTCAATTTAACATTATTCTTGTCGGATTCCAGGGCATAAACAGCGCTTGGAAACGTGACATTGATGAGTATGGTAAATATCAAAAATAATGTTTTGGCCCGTCTCATTAAAACCTCCATAAAATATCAATCAGAAGTAAAGCATACACCTATAATAACATTATATGTCAAAAATCTCGCAGTGTCAACAATGATATTAAAAATTAATAAACAATACTATCAGAACTTGATAAACAGTTAATAACAAGCAACAATATCGGTATTCAAAGGCGAAGCAAACGAAAAAGGACGCGAACAGTACGCGTCCTTTTTGTTTTTTTATTATGATCCTTACTTTGCAAGAACCTTTTTAAGCTGTACGAAGCGGGGGAGACCGTCTTCCTTAACCATGCCGGTTTCGCCCTGGATGAGGGGGAGGCAGTAGTCGATGAATTCCTGGGTAACGCCGTTGCCTGCTTCGTTGATCCACTCGAGGGGAACCTTCTTCTCGGTGTTTGCAACGAGAGAGAGATCGAAGAGCTTGGGCTCGCAGGAGTAGCCGTTTTCGTCGCGGGTGCAAGCGAAGCCAACCATCTTATCGGTTGCGCCTGCAACAGCAGCTTCAACAGCGGTCTTACCGGAGAGGAAGGACTCTGCGATATCGGTGCCGGATGCGCAGTGAGCAGCGCAGCGCTGGAGGAGAGAGAGCTCGATGGGGCGAACCTTAACGCCGAGTTCAGCCTTGATAACGTCGGTGAGGCGAGCAGCGAGACCGCCAAGCTGAGCGTGACCGAAGCCGTCGGTACCGGAGGTCTTAGCCTCGGAAACGAAGGTGCCGTCAGCATAGTGGATGCCTTCGGAAACTGCAACGAGGCAGTTCTTCTTTTCAGTATATACGCGCTTGATGTCAGCGATGAACTGTTCCATGGAGAAATCTACCTCGGGGAGGTAAATGAGGTCGGGACCGTCGCCCTTGGTGCATGCGCATGCAGCAGCAGCGGTGAGCCAGCCTGCGTGGCGGCCCATGCACTCGATTACGGTAACCATACCGGTGTCGTATACCTGGCTGTCGCGGGAAACTTCCATGAAGGAGGTTGCGATGTACTTAGCTGCGGAAGCGAAGCCGGGGCAGTGGTCGGTGCCTGCAAGGTCGTTGTCGATGGTCTTGGGAACGCCGATAACGCGGCAGTCGTAGCCAACGCGGTTCATGTACTTGGAGATCTTGTTGCAGGTATCCATGGAGTCGTTGCCGCCGTTGTAGAAGAAGTAACGAACGTCATACTTCTTGAATATCTCAAGAATTCTCTTATAGTCGGTGTCGTCAACGTCGGGGTCTGCGATCTTGTAGCGGCAGGAGCCCAGCGCAGAAGACGGGGTGTGGAGCATGTTCTCCAGTTCCTTAGAGTCTTCCTCATCCATGATCATCAGTTCGTCGTTGAGAACGCCGACGATGCCATGATAGGCGCCGTACACCT
>JAZMZX010000099.1:0-22399 GCA_045586225.1 Eubacteriales bacterium | reverse complement strand
ATCTCGAAGCATATGCCGGGCGGACGCGAGAATACCGTTTCGCAGATGAAGGAGCTCGTGTATCAGAACTATAACCATCCTTCTATCGTAGTATGGGGACTTTCGAACGAGATCTCGATAGGAGGCTCCGACGAGGACCTTCTCGAAAACCACAGGATCCTCAACGACCTGGTCCACAGCATGGATAAGACCGCCTCACCACCATCGCGGCCGTTTCCATGTGCAAGATGGACGATCCTTATCTCCTTATCCCCGACGTTGTCTCCTATAACCACTATTTCGGCTGGTACGGCGGCGATACGTCCATGAACGGTCCCTGGTTCGATAAGTTCCACGAGACTCACCCGAATATCCCCATCGGCTGCTCGGAATACGGATGCGAGGCGCTGAACTGGCACACCAGCGATCCGAAGCAGGGCGACTATACCGAGGAATATCAGTCATTCTATCACGAGGAGCTTATAAAGCAGCTCTTCTCCCGTAAGTATATGTGGGCCACCCACGTGTGGAACATGTTCGATTTCGGTGCCGACGCAAGAGCTGAGGGCGGCGAAAACGGACAGAACCACAAGGGTCTCGTCACCATGGACAGAAAGTATAAGAAGGATGCCTTTTATGCGTATAAGGCATGGCTCTCCGACGATCCCTTCGTTCACCTCTGCAGCAAGAGATACGTGGACAGAGTTGAAGACGTAACGAAGGTCACCGTGTACTCCAATCTCCCCGAGGTTGAGCTTTTCGTAAACGGCGAAAGCATCGGTAAGAAAACGGCGCCCGACCACTTCTTCTATTTCGACGTGAAGAACGTTGGCGAAAGCCACATCGTTGCCAAGGCAGGCGACCTCACCGACGAGGGCGATATCCGCAAGGTGGACGAAATGAACATGGACTACGTCCTCCGCGAGGTGGGCGCAGTGCTCAACTGGTTCGACGTTACCGAGATCGAGGGCAGATTCTCCCTGAACGATAAGATCGCGGATATTATGGAATCCAAGCGAGGCAAGCTCTGGTTCCTTGGCATGGGCCTTAAGCTGAAGCGCAAGATGGACGCAAACAAGAAGGGCAAGGCAAAGGGCGAGAAGAAGTCCGGCGGCTTCGACGTTGACCTTAAGGGCGGCGCCGACGGCGGTCTTATGCAGATGATGGGCGGATTCACAGTGCTCCGTCTTTCAAGCATGATGGGAATGATGAATATCAACTTCACAAAGGAAGAGCTCCTCAAAATGAACAGACAGCTCAACCGCATAAAGAAGCCCAAAAAGAAATAAATAAAACGAAAGATCCCGCACGTTCGCCGTGCGGGATCTTTTGCGTCCGTTCGTTTTTCCGAAACCTTTTGTTGATCTCCTTGACATAATTGAAGGCCCGATATTATAATAATTATTAGGTATAGCTCCGCGCTATAAACCGACGACCCGAAAAGAGGATGACAAAATGAAAAAGATCCTGTACCTTGTGCTTGCCCTTTCCATGGTTCTTTGCGTGATGCTTTTTGCTCCCGCAAATGCCTCCGAGGGAGACGTTGCCTCCGACCACGGCCTGAAGCTGAAGGCCACCGCCGACAAGGAGGAATACGAAAAAGGAGACGATATATCCATCTCTGTTGCTATCGATAATAATAACTATTATACTATCGAAAATATATCGGCCTCGCTGACCCTGCCGAAGGGGCTGGAGGCTGTGGATGAGAAGAGCTCCGTTTCGGATATCGTTATCAAGCCGGGCGACGACGTGAAGCTTGAGTTTATGCTCCGTGCGAAAAACGATATGCTCCTTTACGCTGTCATTGGCGGCGCCGCCGTCATTTTCATTGCAGTTATCGTCATTGTCGCCTGTGTCATCGGCAAGATCAAAAAGAAAAAAGCTCTCGCCGCTGCTATGGCGGTGCTTATGCTTCTGTCTGTGAGCCCCGTGTGGGTGTTTGCCGCAGACGGCGAGGATAAGGACGCAAAATCTCTCTCCCTTTCCGTTGAAAAGACGGTAACTGTGGAGGGCAAGGAATACACCGTAGGCGTGGAGCTGGATATTCCCGTAAACAAATTCATGAAGGATACGGACGGCGACGGCGCCCCCGACTACCTTGAAGAATACTTCGGCTCATCCGTAAAGGATAAGGACACCGACGAGGACGGCGTCGACGACTATACGGAGATATGCATCCTGGGCACCGATCCCACCACCCCCGACGGGGAGACCGACACCGACGGCGACGGACTCACCAATGCCGACGAGATGGTCACCCACGGCACCTCCCCCCAGAAGACGGACACCGACTTCGACGGTATCTCCGATTACGACGAAATAAATACATATAATACCGACCCCCTGAACGCAAACACCGACGGCGATGCCGTTTCCGACGGCGACGAGCTCCGTCTCGGCCTCGATCCCTTGAAAAAGGACGACATCTCCGGCATAGACCAGACCTTAAGCGAGGATTCCATCGATGAGGCGCTTCTCACCGATAACGACGCTATGGTAACCGTTACAGGTAAGTCCGACACCGTTATCGACAGAAACGTCTTCGTCGCCGCAGCGGTAGACGACGCCATCCGCGACAACAGATCCGTCATCGGTAAGGGCATCACCGTGAGCATGGGCTGCGAGGCGGAGCTTGAGCTCACCTTCCGGCTTGCGGAAGCAAAGAGCACAGCCGCTATCATGCGCCTGGACGAGGAGGAGGGCTGGGTCCTTGAAGAAACGGTCAACGAGGGCAACGTTGTCAAAGCCAGCGTAAACCGCGGCGGCACGTACTGCGTTGCCGACCTCAGCATCCTTTTGCCCATGCTGGGCGTGGACGCAAAGGCGTATTATAACGACCTTATCGCCGCAATGGGCGGCGGCGCCGATTCCTATTCTCTCTCCCTTGACAGCCCCCTCGATGCGGTCAAGGCAAACGACGCGTCCATCGACGGCGAGATCGTGACCCTTGCCCACGCATCCACCCCCACCTACGCTACCCCCATGGGAAGAGACGGGAAGGAGCCCTCCTATGATTTCGGTATGGGCACCGTTATGGGTCAGGCCGATATCGTTTTCGCCATCGACACAACGGGCTCCATGGGCGACGAGATCGCAAATGTTGCCGATAACCTCATCGCCTTCGCCCACGAGCTGACGACGGTGTATAACGTAAACGCAAACTTTGCTCTCGTGGACTACAGAGACATCACCGCCGACGGCATCGACAGCACCTACGTCGTTAAAAACGGCACCTCCAACTGGTACGCGGATACGGAAGAGTTCAAGAGCGTCGTTTCCTCCCTTTACGTTAATGGCGGCGGCGACGACCCCGAAACTGCCGTGGACGCCCTGGAAATGGCGAGAAACCTGGACTACCGCGTCACCTCCAGCAAATTCATCATCCTGCTCACCGACGCAGGCAACAAAAACGACAACAATTACGGCATCTCCTCAATGGAGGAGGAGGTAGCGCTCCTTAAAAACAGCGGCATCGTCGTTTCCGTGGTAACAGACTCCTACTACGAATACGAATACACGGAGCTTTACACCGAAACCGGCGGAATCTACGCCAATATCTACGGCAACTTCTACGAGGAGCTTCTCGCTCTCGCCGATATCATCGGTGCCGACGTAAACGAGAAAAACTGGATCCTTCTCGATAATTATCAGTACGTTTCCCTGAATGAGCCCCTCTCCATCACAAGCGGCGACACCGACGGCGACGGCAAAGCAGACTTTGCCGAGCTCCGCGCTCCCGTTGAAAAGGACCTGACGGGCATGATCAAGACGTTCCTTAAGATGAAGGGCATCCCCCAGCAGATGGTGGACGACTATTTCCTCTCCGCCGACGGGGAAAAGATCACGGTATACCCCTTCAATTCAAACCCCGGTCTCCCCGATACAGACTTTGACGGTATCGGCGACGCTGTGGACAAGAAGCCCAAGTCCAACAGCTTCAAGGGCTCGTGGAAGGCGTCAAAGCACACCACCACAGACGAAATGAAGTACTCCGTGGACTTCAGAGATTTCTTCAGCAATAAGTATTCCTATAACGCAAGCCTTGCGGAAACGTCTCTCTTCTATAGCGGATTCGTGTATGAAAAGCAGGGATTCGACTATAAGGAAAGCGTGGATTACCTTGCCAAGGACGGCATTAAGTCCGTTTCCGATTCAAAGAGCATCAAAACTCTTCTGGACGTTCATATGAACGACCCCGTTGACGTGAAGCTCAACACCAAGTATGCCGACGACCACCTGTCTGAGGTGGCGCTTGCCCATCAGACCGTTACCTACAACGGCGTGACAAAGCAGATATTCGCCGTCGTTATCAGAGGCACAAACGGCACCGTTACCGAGTGGAGCAGCAACTTCTCCCTGGGCGACAGAGTAAACAGCGATTGGGCAAACGAATATAACCATTACGGCTTCGACGTCACCGCGAAGAGGATCGAAAAAGAGGTGTACTCGTACCTCGAAGAGCATAAGTCCGCCTCCGACGTTGTCTTCTGGGTAATGGGACATTCAAGAGGCGCCGCCATCGCCAATATCGTGGCGGCAGACCTTATCGACGCAGGCAACAACGTCTTTGCCTACACCTTCGCAACGCCCAACACCACCGTGAACCCCTATGCAAACGAGACCCGCTACGGCTCGATCTTCAACATTGTGAACGAGGACGACTTCGTGCCCCGCCTCCCTCTTGAGACGTGGGAGTTTGAGCACTACGGAAAGACCGCGGTCGTTGATATGACCTCCTCTATGGAGAGCGAATGGCACGACCTTGCCGACGACTCCTGGTGGTATAACCAGATGAGCGACGACACGATGGGGAATCTTATCGGCGCCTTCGAGGGCGTGGCAGACAGCTGGGACGATTGCTATCGCTACACCTGTAAGCACAGCCACGGCGACGGCACCCGCGACGATATGACGGAGGGCCTTGCAGGCAGCTATAGCTTCTCCGCAAGATCCAAAAAATACTGCATCATAACGTCAAAATCCACCCTCATCGGCAAGCAGTACGAGGCGTGCCAGCTTCCCGCCTTCTTTATGCAGGTGCTGGCGGAAACCATGGCGAGCGAGGATAAGGTGGGAACGCTCTTCGGATATGAGCTTGCAAGCAGATATCAGTATATAAGAGTGCCCCTTGGCACAGCGGTGGCAGGCGGCATCAATGACCCCCACTACTGCGAAACGTACTACGTCATCGTAGGCCACACCACGGAGAGCGATTTCGAATGGTAAAAAAAGCATTGATCTCACTTTCCAAAACGGCGGCGATATCGGTGGCGGCACACCTTTTCGCCTTCGTTTTCGTCCCGTACGTGCTCCTTTCCTTCACCGGAGAGGGCGTGGCGGTGGCGGCGGTGGTCATGTCGGCGGTGCTGCTGGGCGCGGTGGGCGCAGCCCTTGAGCTGAAGCTCCGCTGGCTTTGGCTCACAGCCCCCATGCTCTGGTCCCTCATCATGGCGTATTGCCCCCGCGGGCTCTACGGCATCGAAAGCGGCGGCGGCCTCGACTTTTTCCCCGCCTCGGTGGACGCGGCAGCCTTCGCCCTTGCATACTGCATCGGCATCGTTACAGCGGCAGCGATCGTTTACCTTCTCGGGAAGCTTTTCGGACCGAAAACAAAATAAAACAAAAAACCGCAGTGATACTGCGGTTTTTGTTTTGCTTTTGTTCTCAGTATTCCTCTCGCAGAGCCTCCGCGCGCACGCGCTTTTTGTAAACGCGGAAGAAGGCGAAAAGCTGTAAAAGGAAGGTGATGACCCACGAGATGGTGTAGGAAAGGAAAAGACATTCCGGTGTGTGATACTTCGGTATTGCGAAAATGGTGTATATCCAGAAGATACGGAAGCCGCAAACGCCCAGAACGGAGATTATCATAGGCTCGATGGAGGCGCCGAGACCTCGCAGCGCGCCTGTGGAAACGTCCATAAGTCCGCAAAGGAAATACGGCAGGCAAATGAGGGAAAGACGCGTCATTCCGTAGGCGATGGCAAGCTCGGAGTCCGTTATGTAAATGGAAAGGAGCATTTCACCGAGGCTGTACGCGGTGACACCCGTCACAAGACCGACGACCGTGACGCAGCCGAGGCATATCCAGAGAGTTCTGTAAACTCTGTCGAATTTGTGTGCGCCGGCGTTCTGACCGGTGAAGTTTACCGCCGTCTGATGGAAGGCGTTGAGGGAAACGTACACGAAGCCCTCGATGTTGCCCGCAGCCGCGCTGCCGGACATAAATACGTCTCCGAAGGAGTTGACGGATGACTGAATGATAACGTTTGAAATGGAGAAAAGGGAGCCCTGAATGCCTGCAGGCAGGCCGATGCGGACCATTTTCATAAGCTGGAGCTTATAAAACCTCATTTCGCGAAGGAAAAGGCGGCAGGCGTCGGTGCGGCGCATCAGCGCGATCACAACAAGCGCTGCGGAAATGCCCTGGGATATCGTGGTGGCGAGAGCAACGCCGTCCACGCTCATTTCCAGAACGGTAACGAAGAAAACGTTGAGCAAAACGTTCACCACGCCTGCGACCGACAGGAAGATAAGGGGGCTTTTCGTGTCGCCTGCAGCGCGGAGGATGGAGGATGCGAAATTATACACCATCATAAAGGTGATGCCGCCGAAGTATATCTTCATGTAAAGGGCGGAAAGCTTCAGCACCTCTGTGGGCGTGCCCATAAGGCGGAGGAAGGTCTCAGAGAAGCAGACGCCGAAAACGGTGAGGAAAATTCCCGAAACTATCGCGGTGGGAATGGCGGTGTGCACCGTGCGGGATGCCGCCTCGTCGTCGCGGGCACCCAGCGCGTGAGCCACGGTCACGCCTGCGCCAACGGAAAGTCCGATAAAGAGATTAACGATAAGATTCGTGATAGCTCCCGTTGCACCAACGGCGGCAACGGCGATGCTTCCCCGGTATCGGCCCACGATTATAAGGTCGGCGGCGTTGAAAAGAAGCTGGAGCACGCTGGTCAGAATGATGGGCACCGTGTAAAGAACGATGCTTTTCAGAAGCGGACCCGAAAGCATGGACTGCGAGGACTGCTTTTGCATGGCGTTTCCCTCCCGTGATAAAAAATTGACCAAAGGATATTATAATACTTTTTTCGGAAAAATGACGCGCGGCGTGAAAATAAATCGAAAAAATTTTGGAAAGGTGATTTTTCGCGCCAAAGGGGACGGGTGCCGCCCGTAATGTTATGAAAAAACACAGCAAGCTTCAACGTAGCTCACCTGCGCTATGTGACTTTGTGCCCTTTTCGGCGGGAGAGTCCCTTCGCGAGCTCCAAAAAGCGGAGCTTCCCCTTGCTTAGAAAGCATGAAGCGATAGTTCTCCTTAGAAACGGCTCCGCAAAACCGAAAAACTCCGGGCGAAAAAAGAGCACAAAATTTCCTCTTAAAGATCCCCACTAACTCTCGCGGTGAGGTTTAGATAAAGCGCTTGTTTCCCTTTTGCAGATACGGTGCCGCGAAGGAAAGTGGGAGAGAGCTTCGAGAGAGGGAGAAAGGAGTAAGTGGCGCAAATCATTGTCAGTTCTGAGTCAGCAGTGTTTAAGCCACACCTGTCTCCCTCTCTTGAACGGCTTTTTTGGGCTCTAATCTATAATATAGTACATATAAGCGAATTTTCTATGTATACTTGAAAAAATTCGCATTTTTATTCATAGAATATGTTGTGTATTATGAGTATTTTGTTATACTCCTACACCTAAAACAAGACAAAAATTTTGTCGTAACTCCTTGATATTTCTTGATTTCTTTAGTCGGATAAGGAGTTGTGCAACATGTGGAATTTGCATTTTCAAGCTGTTTTTTTGTATTCCCAGTGCTATTTCATCCTGCTCGTGGTATAATATATACATAAATATAAAATAGTACACGAGGAATACACTATGAAGAAGACTGGAATGAACGAACGAACTGCTTAACATGCTTAACAACCTCCCTGAAAGCGAAAAGGCGGCTATGGTTGCACGTGTTATGGATATGATGAATTCCACATACGATAACCGTATCGCCGGCAGGGAAATATCCATTTGGCGTTTTATAGAAAGCGCTAAGCATTCAGGAGCAACCCCATTATACTTTATTGGAGTCAAAGGTAAGAAAGGTTGGTGGTGAACATATGAAGACCAACAGTAAATCAAATGATAATAAAGTCTTGATCATCATTTTTGCAGTTATTGCAACAATTCATTTAGTTCTGTTTGTAATAGGTATGTCCGCCGAATGGCTCAGAGATTATTTGCCCGGAAATGTTCTTAACCATCTTCCGGGACAACACGATTTTTATAGTGATTACAAGCCGGAAAATTTTCCGCACTCAACATGGTCGTCCGACTCCCCCGATGTTTGGATTGAGGTTCCACAATTCAGCACTGATCCCACCGTTCTTGATTACCCTAATTATGTAGGAGAAGCTGTTATAAACGGTGAAATTATCGAAATTGAAGCATCTTTTTACGCGGAAGATTCTCTATTTTCATTTTTCATTAAAGATGATCATGAAAAACGTGTTGAGGGGTTTTGTACATTTTACGATGGAAACTTTGTTGTAAAAGTTAGGACTAACACTTTGCTTGAAGATGAAGTTGATAAAATTGTATTTGTGAAGCAAGAGGAACGGTAATTTTAAGAAAAATACATAGCTTACCAATAGCGCCACCTGCGGGTGGCGCTACTTTTTGAATATATTGAGATTTGGAAATTGTTCTGATATGAGAATTGATGTCCAAACAACAGCAAACATTAGAACAGCGGAGTGCTTTACACTTCGCTGTTCTTTTAAAGTTCTTGGCACAATTGCTATGTATATAACCTAATCGTTTTCTTTTCAGCTTCACCACATACTCCATTGGATCAATATACAACAACGTCTCGTCAAGCCGTTAACGTCAGCTTGATTGTAGACGGAAAAAGAGAGAATTTCCGTGATATCGCGGAGATCAAACGCCTCAACATATGGCATATTTATGCGTTCAGTAAGGCATAATTGCGATGTACCATATTTTAGATTAGAGCCCTTTTTTGCTGCACTTTTGCAGCCGGGGGCAAAAGTGCCCTCCGCCCTTTTCGGCGCAAAAAAGGGAATGCCGCACGGGCATTCCCCTTTTTATCAAATAAAATTACATAAGAGATCTGTAGAGCGCCTCGATCTCTTCAACGGAGACCTCTCTCGGGTTGCCGGGACGGCAAGCGTCGTTGTAGGCGTCAACGGACATCTGGTGAACGTCCTCTTCCCTGAGGATGCCGCGGAGGGAGCAGTCGATGCCAACGTCCTCTGCCAGCTTGGTAACAGCCGCAACAGCAGCCGCACGGTATTCATCTTCCGTCATCGCGTCAGTACCGGAAACACCCATAGCGCGGGCGATATCGCGGTACTTTTCACCGGTCGCGGGAGCGTTGAAGGCCATAACGGTGGGGAGAAGCACTGCGCAAGCCTTGCCGTGAGGCATATCGTAGTATGCGGAGAGAGTGTGAGCCATGGAGTGGTCAACACCGAGACCAACGTTGGAGAAGCCCATGCCGGCAATGTACTGGCCGAGAGCCATGCCCTCACGTCCCACGGGGCAGTTCTTTACAGCGCCGCGGAGGGAGCGCGCGATAACCTCGATAGCCTTGATGTGGAACATGTCGGAAAGCTCCCATGCACCCTTGGTGATGTAGCCTTCAATGGCGTGGGTAAGAGCGTCCATACCGGTAGCGGCGGTGAGGCCTGCGGGCATGGAGGACATCATATCGGGGTCTACCACTGCAACAACGGGGATGTCGTGTGCGTCAACACAAACGAACTTGCGCTTCTTTTCAACGTCGGTGATAACGTAGTTTATGGTAACCTCAGCTGCGGTTCCTGCCGTTGTGGGAACGGCGATGATGGGAGTGCAGGGGTTCTTGGTGGGCGCAACGCCCTCGAGGGAGCGAACGTCCTCGAATTCGGGGTTCGTGATGATAATGCCGATGGCCTTTGCGGTGTCCATGGAGGAGCCGCCGCCGATGGCAACGATGCAGTCAGCGCCTGCTGCCTTGAAGGCTGCAACGCCGTTTTGTACGTTTTCGATGGTGGGATTCGGCTTGATGTCGGAGAAAACGGTGTAGGGGATGCCCTCAGCGTCGAGGAGGGAGGTCACCTTAGCGGATACGCCGAACTTGATAAGGTCGGGGTCGGTGGCAACGAACACCTTCTTGAAGCCGCGTGCGCGGATCTCTGCGGGAACGGAAGCGATAGCACCCTTGCCGTGGTAGGAGGTTTCGTTAAGCATGAACTTGTTCATAGTTTTTCATCCTTTCTTTTATGTGAGATCAAAAAGAATCCGTGTTTCGGGCAAAAAGCGCCCGTCACCTTATATTTTACATCAAACGCCCGTAAAATGCAACGAAAAAAACGCATTTGGCGCCGCCGCTCCCCGCCAAAAGCAGAAGGCGTATTGACAAAGACCGTTTTTCCATTATACTAATCTATAGTGAAAAAGAAAATTATCGAAAAGGAGGACGATCCTTTGATATTCGGAAAGCATATCAACCGATATTATATCAAGTATCTGCCAATATTGCTTCTGGGTCTCGCCGCGCTCATCGCCGTGGACTGGTTTCAGCTTGAGATCCCGGAGCTTTACCGCCTCATAGTGAACGGAATGAGCACGGGCGCCGTGGAGTATAACGGAGAAACCGTGCCCTTCGACCTGGATTTTCTTCTGGACCGCATCTGCCTGCCGCTGATCTTCATCATAATCTTTATGGTGATCGGCCGCTTCCTCTGGCGAATCTGCTTTTTCGGCTCGGGCATCCTTGTGGAAACAGACATAAGAAAGAGAATGTTCGACCGCTCAAAGGACCTTTCCCAGGAGTTTTACCAGCACAATAAGGTTGGCGGCCTTATGTCCCTTTTCATAAACGACCTTGAGACCGTGCAGGATTGTTTCGGCTCGGGCATCCTCATGCTCTTCGATGCCGCATTTCTGGGCGGACTTGCTATAATCAAAATGTGGAGAATGAACGTGATCCTCACGCTCCTTTCCCTTATCCCCGTGGGTATAATGCTTGCGGTGGGTCTCATCGTGTCGAAGACCATCACGAAAAAGTGGGGCCGCCGTCAGGAGGCATTCTCGTCCCTTTCCGATTTTGCTCAGGAAAGCTTTTCCGGCATCGCGGTGGTGAAGGCCTTCGTAAAGGAAACGAAGGAGCTTATGGCCTTCCGCAGCCTCAATAAGGAAAACGAAGAGGCAAACGTTGATTTCACACGCACCTCCACCCTGCTTCACGTGCTCGTGACCCTTTTCGTGGAATCCGTTGTGTCCGTCATCATCGGCTACGGCGGCTATCTCGTGTATGCAGACGTTTTCGACGCCGGACAGCTTTTCGAATTCATCGGATACTTCACCTCCATCGTGTGGCCCGCGATGG
The DNA here is from genome assembly GCA_045586225.1 of Eubacteriales bacterium. Classification (GTDB taxonomy): domain Bacteria; phylum Bacillota; class Clostridia; order Oscillospirales; family CAG-272; genus DTU064. Next base: position 11,032 of record JAZMZX010000099.1, on the reverse strand, counting down.
CGGTTTCCCAGCTTATAGAAATGGCATCCCGCGGCAAAGCCTCCCTCACAAGAATAAGCGAGCTTCTGGATGCAGAGATCACCGTTGCCGATAAGGAGGGCGTCCGCGACCTTGAAAACGTGCGCGGCGGCATCGAGTTCAAGGGCCTCACCTTCCGCTATCCCGACGGAGAATACGACGTGCTCCGAGACGTGAGCTTCAAGATCGAGCCCGGCGAGCACGTTGGCCTCGTTGGCGCAACGGGCTCCGGCAAAACGACAGTGGTGGACCTTATCCTCCGCACCTATAACGTCCCCGACGGGAAAGTGTTCGTGGACGGCGAGGACGTGAACACCGTCACCATCAGATCTGTCAGAGGCGCCTGCGCCTATGTGCCCCAGGACAACTTCCTCTATAGCGATACCATAAGAAACAATATCGCCTTCTCTGCTGACGAGGGAAGCGACGCCGCCTCCGTTGACGAGGCCGTCCGCCGCGCCGCCGTTCTTGCAGACGTGGACGAAAACATCCGCGGCCTCGGCGGCGGATACGACACCGTCCTCGGCGAAAGAGGCGTCACCGTTTCGGGCGGACAAAAGCAGAGGATCTCCATCGCCCGCGCCCTGCTTGCAGATGCCCCCATCCTCATTCTGGACGACAGCGTTTCCGCCGTCGACACGAAGACGGAGGAGGTCATCCTTAAGAATCTGCGTGAGTGCAGAGCAGGCAAGACCACGGTGCTCATCGCACACCGCATATCCACCGTTGAAACGATGGATAAGATAGTGTTCATCGACGACGGTAAGCTCCGCGCCGTGGGCACCCACAAGGAGCTTTACGAAAGCTCCCCCGAATACCGCCGTATGGTGGATCTTCAGAAGCTTGAGGACGAGGAGGTGGCAGGCAATGCGTGAATACTTTCCTCTTCTCGTAGTGGGCGCCGCCGTCGGCTTCTTCTCTCTGGTTTTCATCGTGGCGTACGCGCTGATGAAGAATAAAAAGGAGGCCATTGGCTTCGACCGCAATATGAAGGACGGCGAGATCCTCAGAAGGCTCCTTGCCTATGCAAAGCCTCACACGGGCACCTTCATTTTCGTTGGCATCATCATGGTCGTCTCCATCGTGTACGATATCGTCACACCTATGATACTCGGACACGTTGAGGAGATAATAGAAACGGACTTTGAGCTTTCAAGCCTCTACAGCACCCTTGCGTTTTACGCATTCATCCTTGCAGTGTCCCTGATCACCACCTACGTTCAGTCCGTGACCCTGCAGAAGACGGGACAGAAGATCCTCTCCCGCGTCCGCGAGGACGTTTTCGTTCACATTGAATCCCTCTCTCACGGTCAGCTGAACGAGATCCCCGTGGGCAAGCTCGTCACAAGAGTTGCAAACGACACAAACGCCATTTCCATGATGTTCACAAACGTGCTCGTTAACCTTGTGAAAAACGTTTTCGTTATCGTAGGCGTGCTCGTTGCCATGCTCTGCGTGAACCTTGAGCTTTCGCTCATGGTGCTTGCATTCGTTCCCTTCATCGTGCTTTTCACGGTGATCTTCCGCAAGTTCTCCCGCCGCGCATACCGCCGCGTGAAGGACGCCACCACCGATATCAATACGTACCTTTCCGAAAATCTTTCGGGCATCAAGATAACGCAGATATTCTGCCGCGAGGGCAGAAAAATGAGGGAATTCACAGAGAAGAACTCCCGTCTCGGTGCGGCAAAGCGCCAGCAGATACTGGTGTTCGGTATCTTCCGCCCCCTCGTCTATATGCTCTACATTTCCTCCGTGCTGTGCCTCTTCTATCTGGGCGGCAAGGGCTATATCGAGGGCACCAGCTTTATGGGTCAGGCCATAACGGGAAGCACCGTCGTTATCTTTTATTCCTACGTTAATAAGTTTTTCAATCCCATCCAGAGCCTTGCCGAGCAGTTCAATATGCTCCAGTCCGCCTTCGCATCTGCGGAAAAGATATTCACCGTTATGGATATCGTCCCCGCAATGCAGGACGCGGAGGATGCCATCGAGCTCGACGAGGTGAAGGGCGAGATCGAATTCAAAAACGTGTGGTTCGCGTATAAGCCCGGCGAATGGGTGCTCCGCGACGTAAGCTTCCGCGTGGAAGCGGGCGAGACCGCCGCCTTCGTGGGCTCCACGGGCTCGGGCAAGACCACCATCCTCTCCCTCCTTTGCAGAAACTACGAGATCGACTCGGGCACCATCACCGTTGACGGCATCGATATAAGACGGGTGAAGATATCTTCCCTCCGCCGCCACTTCGGTCAGATGCTGCAGGACGTGTTCCTCTTCTCGGGCACCATCAGAAGCAATATCGTGCTCCGCGAGGACTCCATCACGGAGGACGAGGTGGAGGAGGTGTGCCGCTACGTGAACGCATCCTCCTTTATCGATAAGCTGGAGGCAAGGCTGGACGAGCCCGTCCGCGAAAGGGGAAACAACTTCTCCGCAGGTCAGCGCCAGCTCCTCTCCTTTGCAAGAACGATGGCGCACAAGCCCGCCGTTATGATACTGGACGAGGCGACCGCCAATATCGACACGGAAACGGAGATCCTGATACAGGATTCCTTAAAGAAGATGCGCTCCGTTGGCACCATGCTGGTGGTGGCGCACAGACTTTCCACCATACAGCACGCAGACAGGATCTTCGTGCTCTCCCACGGAAAGATCATTGAGCAGGGCACCCACAGCGAGCTTCTGGCTCAAAAGGGCAGATACCATCAGCTTTATATGATACAGCATGAAAAGCAGAAGTGAGAAAAAAGCACATCCGAAAAGGATGTGCTTTTTTTGAGGCTTGTGGGGCAATGCAGAGAAATTGACAATTTCAGAAAGCTCATTGTTGACGAAAGGCAAAAATTACCTTATAATGGTATCGGAAGCATGTTGCACATCTTTTGATATAGAAAAGCGAGGATAGCAATTATGTCAAGAAAGCTTATCTTAAAAAAATAACGCGCACAAGCCATAGGGGCTTTGTGCGCGTTTTGATTTCTAACAAACTTAATTTTTATAGGAGAAATATATGAAAAAAATATTTGCAATAATACTTGCAGTGCTTATGCTCTTGCCCTGCCTTGCCGCATGCGCAAAGGAGGAACCAATACTGCCGCCGGTGCGGGAAGGAAAAAGCAAGATACAGTCGTCTATGTTATTTATTCCTATCGAAAAAATGGGAGAAAAGGCTGACGCAATAGTTCATTTGAAAATCAAGAATTGGATCGGAGAATCTATAGAACAAAAGCGTACGTATTTCAACGCAGAGGTTATTGAGGTTTATAAAGGAGATGTCCCGGAAAATATTATTCTCGGACAAAGTGGAACCTCGAAAGAGACTAACCAAGGCTATCCTCTCTTTACTTATGGAGAAGAGTTAATATTGTTTCTCGGCAAATATGATTCACAAGATAATAAGTACGATAAAAATATGTTGAATGTAGAAGAGTCTGAATTTGACACTGACAATATATATGGCATATATTATATGCAACTCTACGTTATGAATGTAGCCACTCTTAACGATGGGAGCAGATTTGTTATTCCGATGGCTCCATACATAATAGAGCAAAATGATACTATGCTAAGCCAGCTTGTGAACATTGGCAGCGTCTCGGAAAAGGGCATTTCTGATGAAGCCAAATCTGCAGCGTCCATTTTAAAAGAGATTGACCCATATGATAATCCGGGAACAGCACCCGAATACGTGTTCAGCCTTGAAGATTATGTGAAATATCTGAAAGGATGTTCGAAATGAGAATAAAAAGAACTATACATAAACTGTTTTTTGTAGTTGTGATGTCGTTTCTTGTTTTCACTGCTTCGGCACATTTACAAAGCCAAACGCCATAAATACTATAACAGTGCCACAGACAGATGCACTGCCTGTGGCTATTCCGGCGCAAACGTGATCGAATAACGAACCAAACAAAAAAAGTCCTCAGGGCTTTTTTTATTTGGTTCAGCTTATTCCTTTACCTCTCACAAAAACGCCGCGCCGATGATGCCGGCATCCCCGCCCAGGGTTGCAAGGCGCAGGGACGTGTAAAGCTCCTTCGGCTGGTCGCGGTTGTATATCATGTCGGGGAAAATGAGCTTTTTGAGGGGCGCAAGAAAAGCATCTCCCGCGCCGGAAATGCCGCCGCCGACGGAGAGCACCTGAGGCTGGAATATGTTTATGAAATTTGCCAGCATCACGGCAACGTAGTATTCGTATTTTTCAAGCACGGAGAGGGCAACGGCGTCGCCTTTTTCTGCCGCCTCGAAAACTCTCTTGCCGTCGATGACGTCGTAGGAAGCAAGCAGTGTGGGCTCGCCGGAGGATAAAGCTTCCTTCGCCATGCGGATGAGGGCGGTGGCGGAGCAGTATGCCTCCGCGCAGCCGAGACGTCCGCAGCCGCACTTCTCGCCCCCCGCAACGATAACGGTGTGGCCAAGCTCGCCGCCTGCGTGATTGTGGGAGGTGAGTATCCTTCCGTTATGTATAACACCGCCGCCAACGCCGGTGCCCAGGGTTATCATCAGAAAATCACGGGAGCCCTTGCCCGATCCGGCAAGCATCTCGCCAAGCGCCGCCGCATTTGCATCGTTTTCCGCCTTAACGAGAGCCTTGTCGATGCCAAGCCGACCTGCTACCTCCTCCGTGAGGGGATAATAGCGCATAGGGAGATTGCAAACGTATTCCACAACACCCGTGTCGGAGTCAACGATGCCGGGTGCGCCGATGCCGACGGAGACGGAGTCCTTCGCGGAAATGCCCGCAGCCTCGCAAAGGGCGAGGCAAAGGTCCGCAATGTCATCTGCGATGCGGTGGGCAGAGGAGGTGTCCGTGGGCACGGAGGCCTTTGCTATAATGCTGTAGCTTTCATCAACGACGCCGCCCGCAATGTTGGTGCCGCCAAGGTCAATGCCTATTCTGTACATGGCTCCCCCTCCTTATTCGCAGTCGCCGCATTTGGCAGCGGAGGAAAGATGGAGAAGACCCCACGCCTGAAGCTGGAAAAGTATCGGCAGAAGGCTCTTTCCCGTTTCCGTCAGGGAATACTCCACGCGCACGGGCATTTCGGGATATTGATTGCGCAGCACGAGGCCGTCTGCCTCGAGCTCGCGCAGGGAGTTTGCAAGCATGGTGTTGGTCACAAGGGGAAGCTTGCGCTTCAGCTCGTTGTATCTCGTTTCCTCCGAGGCCGAAAGGGCGCAGAGTATCGGTATCTTCCATTTGCCGCCGATAACGGACAGCACCTCCGTCAGCGGGCACGCGGAAAGGGCAGAGGACTTGCTGCAGGTGGAGCAGCCTGCGTTGCCGCAGGTGGCGCAGTCGCATTCGCCGTGTGCGTGAGGGAGATCGTTCTTGGTCATAAAAATAATACCTCGTAATAAAAATCTGCGTACTTGATATGGATTCAGTACGTGGTATAATAATTATACCACAGAGGTGGTATAATTATCAAGTGAACGAAAATAACCTTTTTTTCTCGAAAGGAAGGTGTATATAATGGAAAAAAGAATCGTATACGTTGACAACGCCGCAACGACCCCCGTCCTTCCGGAGGTGTTCGATGCGATGAAGCCGTATCTCACCGAGTTTTACGGCAACCCCTCCAGCATGTATTCTCTGGGCAGAGTCGCGAAAAAGGCTCTCGACGACGCAAGAGCATCTGCTGCGGCAAATCTCGGCTGCGCACCCACGGAGCTTTACTTCACCTCCTGCGGCACCGAGGCCGACAACTGGGCCCTTAAAGGCGGCGCCCGCTTCATGAAAAAGAAATACGGCAGGAGCCACGTTATCACAAGCGCCATCGAGCACCCCGCAGTGCTCAAATCCTGCAAGGCTCTCGAAAAGGAAGGCTTCCGCGTCACATACGTGGGCGTCACCTCCGAGGGCATCATCGATATGAACGAGTTTGCCGGCGTCCTGGACGGCGACACCGCCATCGTTTCCGTTATGTTTGCAAATAACGAGATAGGCACCATCCAGCCTATCGAAGAGATCGCAAGGCTGGCTCACGAAAAGGGAGCTCTCATGTTCACCGATGCCGTTCAGGCCGTTGGCTCTGTGGCCATCGACTGCCACGGTCTCGGCGTTGATATGCTTTCCATGTCCGGCCATAAGCTTGGCGCTCCCAAGGGCATCGGAGCACTTTACATCAGACGCGGACTCAAGATCGATAAGTATCTGGACGGTGGCGGACAGGAGCGCCTGATGCGCTCCGGCACCGAAAACGTTGCAGGCATCGTCGGCTTTGCAACGGCACTTGCCATCGCAGCCGAGCGCCTTCCCGATATGGAGAGAGTGGCAAAGCTGAGAGACAGACTTGCCGATTATATCGTGGAAAACGTTCCCTATACTATATATAACGGATCCCGCGAGCACCGTCTCCCCGGAAACCTTAACGTAAGCTTCGAATTCATCGAGGGCGAGAGCCTCCTGCTCCTTCTTGATATGGAGGGCATCTGCATTTCCACAGGCTCTGCCTGCTCCTCAAATTCCCTTGAGCCCTCTCACGTGCTCCTCTCCATCGGCCTTCCCGCCGAAAAGGCACACGGCTCAATGCGCGTTTCCCTTTCCCATCACAACACCGACGAGGATGTGGACTATCTCATCGAAAAGATCCCGCCCGTCGTCAGCCGTCTGCGCCGGATGAGCCCCATCTATCCCGGCGACCCCAAATAAGCAAAGCAGCAACAGGAGAACAAATATGTACAGCGAAAAAGTAATGGACCATTTCGCCAATCCGAGAAACGTTGGTGAGATCGAAAATGCCGACGGCGTAGGCACCGTGGGCAACGCCACCTGCGGCGACATCATGCAGATGTTTCTCAAGATCGAAAACGACGTTATCGTAGACGTTAAATTCAAGACCTTCGGCTGCGGCGCCGCTATCGCCACCTCGTCTATGGCGACAGAGCTCATTAAGGGCTGCACCGTCAAGGAAGCGCTCAATCTCACGAACAAGGCCGTTGTTGAGGCTCTCGACGGACTGCCTGCAGTGAAGATCCACTGCTCCGTTCTGGCAGAGGAGGCAGTCAAGGCCGCCCTCGCCGACTACTACCGTAAGATAGGCCGCGAGATCGACTTCGACGTTCCCGATATGGAAGAGGATGCCTGCCACGTTCACGGCGCACCCGAGGAAGAGTAAAGAGAAAAGCAAAGGAGACCCAAAAGGGTCTCCTTTTTTTGTTTTGGAAGATCAAAGCCTGCTGTGTCCGCGCAAACAAGCTTCAGTAGGAAAAACTCACACTCCCTCTTTCCCGCGGCGCCATTCACCCGGGGTCACGCCCGTTTTTTTCTTGAAAACGTTTGAAAAATAGTGCTCGTCGGTGAATCTCAGGGCGTGGGCCACCTCCGCCACCTGCATGGTGGTGCCGCGAAGGAGAGTCTTCGCCGTGTCAAGCTTCAGCCCGAGAATGTAAGCATAGAGGGTGATGCCGTATTCCGACGCAAACAGCCGCCCCAGATGGGAGGCGGAAAGCCCCACCTCGCGGGCAACGTCTGCAGCCGTCAGCTTTTTGTAAATGCTTCTGTCGCAGAAGCGCTTCGCCGCCGCGGCATATTCGTTTTCATCGGAGACTGGCGCAAGGGTCGCGGAAAGAGACGCGATGATCTCGTGAAATATAACGCCGCACTTCAGATGTGCCTCCGGTGCCGAGAATTCCTCCGCCACGCGCAGAAGCTTTTCGAAAAGATGCCGCTGTGCCTCGAGGGACCGAAAGTGATACCTGTCCGCCACGCGGTAAGCCTCAACGAGCCTGTCGCAAAGAGGTCCGTCGCAGTTTATCCACATCTTCGAAAAGGGGTCGGACTTTGATGCGTAATAGTGATGCCGGCTTCCCCGCGGCAGAAGATACACGTCTCCCGCCGTCACGGAGAAGGTCTCTCCGTTCACGGAAACGACCCCGCTGCCCTCTGTCACGTATTCAAGCACGTAGTATTCGGAGCTGTTGCGGCTGATCTCGTATCCCTGGGTGGGGTACGTGATGCCTGCCATGTGTATGCGGAAGGGGAGCCTTTCCGAATCCTTGTCGGCAATAAACGTTCTTATCTTCTCCATATAGTCGAAATCCTCACGTATAAAGCGATAATACCTATTTTATTTTAGCATATAAAGCGGTAAAATACAATTAATAAAACCGAAAGGAATGCACGATACGCGCGGTAATGACTATGATCCCAAGACCTGAACATCCGTTTCCTCAGTTTGAAAGAAAAACCTGGCAGAATTTGAACGGCCTGTGGAGCTTTGCCTTCGACTTCGGCAAAAGCGGCCTTGAACGCGGCTGGCAGAACGCCACCGACGAGGCAAAAGCAAACTTCGACAAAACGATCAACGTGCCCTTCTGCCCCGAGAGCAAGCTTTCGGGCATAGGCTACACAGACTTTATCCCCGCGGTTTGGTATTCCCGCGAATTCACCCTCACGGAAGCGGAGGCTGAAGGCCGCAGCTTCATCCGCTTCGGCGCCGTTGATTACGACGCAAGAGTGTTCATAAACGGCAAGTCCGCAGGCAGACATATCGGCGGCTACAGCTCCTTCTCCTTTGAGATCACAGAGCTTGTCCGTCCCGGCGAAAACACCGTCACCGTCTATGCGGAGGACGACGTCCGCTCGGGAAATCAGCCCCGCGGCAAGCAGAGCGGCGGCTACTATTCCGCAGGCTGCGACTACACCCGCACCACCGGCATCTGGCAGACCGTGTGGCTTGAGTTCACCCCCAAAAATTACGTTAAGGACGTGCTCTACACCCCCAGCATCGCAGGGGAATGCTTCTTCGTCGACGTGAACGTTTGCGGCAGCGGCACCATCACACTGAAGGCCTCCTATGAGGGCAAGGCCTGCGGAGAGGTGAAGGCGGCCGTTTCGGGCGACGGAAATAAGCTCACCCTCCCGCTTTGTGAAATGCATCTGTGGGAATGCGGCGCCGGCCGCCTTTACGATATCGACGTCACCTTCGAGGCAGACGGCAAGGCTGACGAGATCTCCACCTACGCCGGAATGAGAGAGGTGAAGCTTGACGGCTATAAGTTCCTTCTCAACGGTAAGTCCTTGTTCCAGCGCACCGTCCTCGATCAGGGCTTCTACCGCGACGGCATCTACACCGCCCCCACGGACGAGGACCTGCTCCGCGACATTAAGCTTTCCATGGCTGTGGGCTTCAACGGCGCACGCCTCCATCAGAAGATATTTGAGCCCCGCTTCCTCTATCACTGCGATAAAGAGGGCTACCTGGTCTGGGGCGAGCACGGCAACTGGGGACTTGACCTTTCCGAGGAAGCGGCATTCCTCCGCTTTGCTCCCGAATGGACCGAAGCCGTCCTCCGCGACCGCAATCATCCCTCCGTTATCGGCTGGTGTCCCTTCAACGAGACCTGGGACTATCAGGGCAAGCGCCAGTGCGACCGCGTGCTTGAAGCTGTGTATAAGCTCACCAAGGCTCTGGACCCCACCCGTCCCTGCATCGACACCTCCGGCAACTTCCACGTTGTGACCGATATCTACGACCTGCACAATTACGACCAGAACGTTGAATCCTTCAAGGACAAGTACAGTGAATTCCCTGCAGATGGCAAAAAGCTGGAATCTCACCCCCACCGTCAGCATTATACGAAGGGACTGCCCCTCTTCATCAGCGAATACGGCGGAATCAAGTGGGACACCATGCAGGAAAACAAAGACGCATGGGGCTACGGCAACGCTCCCACCACCGAGGAGGAGTTCATTCAGCGCTACCGCGGCCTGGCGGACGCGCTTCTCGACCACCCCTATATCATGGGCCTTTGCTATACGCAGCTTTACGATATCGAGCAGGAGACCAACGGCATCTACGATTACGACCGCAATCCCAAGTTCGATACGAAGCTTCTCTATGGCATCATGAGCCGCAAGGCAGCGATCGAGGACTGAAAAAGATAAAAAGCACCCGAAAGGGTGCTTCTCATAAGGAAGTTCAATTCAACTTGATTCGCAGAAAACAAAGATTAACCCCGACAGATTTATTAATCTGTCGGGGCAAATTTTTTAGCTAATATCAAAAAAGCAAGGAACTAAATGATGCGGCTTATACTTATCAATAGTTTCTACAATATGGGCTCTGATTTCTTCTAAAGAACAATGTTTCATATTTCTGTCATATATCATTGTTTCAGCCCACATATATTCGGGATTTTCTTTATCACCGTATCCTCCGCCACCTAATGAATCCTTTTGCTTGTCTATCAAGACGTATTCAAACCAGAGGATCTCGTTTACAAAACCTCCACACTCAAAAAGCAATTCTACAAACTCGCTCCAGTTTCTAAATATCAAATCCGAACAAACTTTATTTTCTTCTATGTATTTTTTTATTTTGCCGTCCATAATAACACCTCGTTTATTATCGTTAATCGCCAGTTTCGCAGCTGTATTAAAAATACTTCGGGCAAAGCCCATACCCCTATGGTTGCATGAATCCTAAGGCTCCCTCCGGGAGGGAGGCTTTCTGTTAGCCCCAATGTAACACAAATCGGCAGAAAAAACAAGTTCTCCGCCGAAAATTATGTGTCGCGGACCGTCGAGGACGCCGGTCCCTACAGTATATGATAAAATTTAGAGCAAACCCGTTTACGGGTAGCAAGTAATAAATGCATGGCTGACAGGCCAATAAAAGACGCACTTGTGCGTAGCCTGTAGTATTAGGGCTATGCCCGAAACTGAAATACCCCCCGTTTTCACGGGGGGATATTTATTTTGTTTTGCCTTATTTGCTTTGGAGCTCGCTCCGATCAGCTCTCCCCCGAATAACCGACCTGCTCGCGCAGTTGCTTTTCGAAAACGGGGTAACGCTCTGCGGCGTACGAGAGAGCGCGGCGCTTGAGTCGAAACGCGCTCCGCCGCGAGATCTCCATGAGCTCGGCACATCGGGTAACACTCTCTCCGTGAACGTAATGATAAAATAAAAAAATCTTTTCGTTGCATTTTCCGAGCGACAGAACGAAGCGCCGTATCTCAAACATCTTGCTCTTCATATAGGCGTCTCCGCCGGGAATTCCACTCTTT
>JAZMZX010000098.1:0-16468 GCA_045586225.1 Eubacteriales bacterium | reverse complement strand
AACGATCCCGCAATTATCGGCGTTTGACACAGCGGTGATTTTGTCGTATAATATAGCTTGATAATCCCCCCACCGAAAGGTTTTATAAAATGAAGTCGGATCGTAGCCATGTCGTTCTGTGAGCCAAGGAGTTGAATTACTAAGTTGTCTTCCTAAGACCGCTTGGCCTCCGACTTCCAACGATCCCGCAATTATCGGCGTTTGACACAGCGGTGATTTTGTCGTATAATATAGCTTGATAATCCCCCCACCGAAAGGTTTTATAAAATGAAAAGATACATCTCTCTCATAATCGCGCTTTGCCTCGTCCTCGCCTGCCCTCTCTCCCTTTGGAGCTGCGGCAACGAAGGCGGCGGCGATGCTGACGGCACGGGCACCGGCGGCAACGTCGGCGGCGACACCGTGAAATACGCAGACCCGGGCGAGGTCCTTGGAAAATACCGCGCAAACGGCTTTTTCGAAAGCGCCATGCTCTCCTCCGAGGTCTCCGTTTACAACGTGTCCACCAATTTCGCAATATATTCCGTTCTCGGCACCTTCAAAAAGGATGCCTCCGGCAACGTGTACCGCGAAAAAGCCACCGATTCCGCATCCGTCACCGACTGCGAATACGTTATCGGCAGCACTTACTATAAGGGCACTCACCCCGCTTCCGTGAGCAGAGATGCCGCAGGCATCACCGTTTCCCTCTCCGACAGCGAAAAGGCCGAGATCGCAAAATCTCTCTCACCCAATTTCCTGAAGGAAGACCTTACCCTTCTTTTCAACGACGTGAAGTGCGTTGAAGACAGCGACAGATACACAGTGCTTTGCCACAGCGAGGACCAGAACGTTATCTCCCGCTTCACCGACTTCATCACCGCTGACCTTTCCGATGCCTTTGCCGAGGGCTCGGAATTCTCCTTCGTTTCCGTTGACTATCAGCTTATCTTGAACTGTGAAGGCGCCCCCATCGCATACGCCGTCGCCTCTGCATTCCTCGTTGTCACCGATGACATAATCGAAGAGGGCTCCCTTGAAAACTACTATTCCTACGTTTACGTTGCCGCCGTCAGCGACTGCACCGAAACACTCACACCTCCCGACTTCACCTCATCCGACGTGACCGTCACCGAGAAGACCTACGCCGAGGTCTTCGGAAAATAAGCAAGCAAAAAGAGCACCGTGACCGGTGCTCTTTTTTTATTGCTTATTCTGCTTTCTCGTATACGAAGGTCTCCCATTCGCCGTGAACGTATTCATCGGCAGGGTAGTCGAACCCGATGCCGTTAAGGAAGTCGAACTCATCCACGTATTCGATGGTGAGGCTGAATATATCCTGATCGGGATTGTAAGTCACGTACTGACGGCCTTTTTCGTATCCTTCCATCTCGGTTACTCTTTCAATGCCGCAGTAATACTCCGTGAGAACGCCGTCTACCGTTGTCTTTGAGCAATGATAGTAATTTGTCGGGTCCCGATGGTCCTCGTAGCTCTCCCTATATATATCTTTGCCGTCTTCCACGCCTTCATAAAAGGAGTAGCTGCTGATGTGCATGCCGTCCGCACCGTATATCTCTTCAAATATACTGTGGCTTACGGTCACGCCGTTTTCGATCTCGGTGGTTTCGTTACGGTATCCGCCGTTTTCGTATTTTTTGTTATTTGTGAGCGTTTCCTTGGTGTGGATAACGTTGCCGTCGGCATCGGTGCGTGTTACAGTGTAGCGTCCTTCTTCTCTTGTTACAACCTCAGCATATTCAAAAGTACCTTCTTCACTGTAAATCTCAAGCTTTGTAAGGTTGTCCTCAGCATCGTAGGATCTGATCTCCGCAGTATTGCCGTTGGGATAATAAGCGGTGCTCTGATAGGAGCCGTCTGCATTGGGAACGGTATGGGAAACCTTGGCGCCGTCACTGTCATAGAGAGTTACACCGGCTAAAACGTAGCTTGTGCCATCGTAATTCACAACAACGATCTGCGTGCCATCGGACTCGTTCATAACGACTCCCTTGCCGTAGTAGCCTTCTCTGTGCTCCTCGGAAAAATTGGATTCAAAGCAAATGTCCTTAAGTGCATCGCCGTCCTTGCCGGATGCAGCAAAATAGTAATAGACCTGAGCATCCATCGTTGCGGTGACTTCACCGGATTTCACTTCAAAGCTGCCGTAAAGCGAAGCCTGCACTGTCAGCTCGGCGTCGTATTCGGGATGGCCGTAGTCCTCACCCGTAAAGGTGCCGAACGTGTTGTACGTGCGGCAGCTGCCATCGCGGTTAAGCTCAACGTAAGAGGTACTTCCGGCGAGTGTGACGGAAAACTCAATCGTATCGCCTTCAACACCCTTCCAGATGTCGAGGGTATCCTCTTCTCCGCCTTCATCGCCGCCCACGGTGTCGGAGCCTGTTTCGGCGCCGGTGCCGGTGCCGCTGTCGGATGTGTCGGTGCTGTCGTCACCGCCGCAAGAGGTGAAGCAAAGAGCTGCGATAAGGAATAAGATAAGCAATATTTTCTTCATAGTCAAAATCTCCTTTGTAATATAAATATCGCATCATTACCTGTATATTTTATCACCGCAAAAAAATAAGTCAAGGGGGATATCCCAAAGCATCACCTTTTCCGTGGGATTTCATAATATAAAAAAAGACAAAGAAAAACGAAAGTGAGACTCATATGAACGGAAACGATATTGTTTTTATAAACGATACTCCGCCTCAGGGCTACACGGAGGCAGGATACCTCATCGTCAGCGTTTTCACAGCCCGTGGCGCCATCCCCATAGACGATGCTCTCGTCACCGTAAACTATTCCGAGCCCGGATATGCCGCGCCTCACGCTGTCTTATCCACGAACAACAGCGGCAGAACGCCGAAAATTTCCCTGCCGACACCGCCGCGTACACTTTCCCTTTCCCCCACCGAGGAAGGAGGGACACCGCCCCTCCCATACGCGCTTTACAACGTGGAGGTGGTGAAGGAGGGCTTTTACCCCGTCACCTACGTTGGCGTGAAGATATTCTCCGGCATCACCGCCATACAGAACACGGACCTGGTGCCCATGTCGGAGGGCCTTCCTCAAAGCTTCTACGTGGATCACTCCATCTACATCGACGAAACGGGGGAGGATGATCTGTGAACGGCGAGCTGAACCTGCCATACATCCCCGAAAGCATCACAGTTCATCTCGGCGCGCCGAGCTCGCCTGCCGAAAACGTGACGGTGGACTTTCCCTATTACATAAAAAACGTTGCCTCGGGCGAGATCTACCCCACATGGCCTGCGCCTGCCCTGCGTGCAAACATTCTCGCCATCATCTCCTTCGCCCTCAACCGCGTTTACACCAACTACTACCGCAGCCGCGGCTATCCCTTTAACATCACAAACGACACGTCCGTTGACCAGTCCTTCGTTGTGGGGCGCGACGTATACGAAAACATCAGCGAGATCGTCGACGAGATCTTCGACGATTACGTTCGTCGGCAAGGGACGGTGGAGCCGTATTTCACCCAATACTGCAACGGCACCACCTCAACGTGCGACGGGCTTTCCCAGTGGGGCACCGTGGACCTTGCAAACCGGGGGCTGAATTCCGTTGAGATACTGAAATACTACTACGGCGACGATATCGAGATCGTTGTGAACGCACCCGTTCAGGGGATCGAGGATCCCGTTCCCGACGTTATCCTCCGCTACGGCTCCTCGGGCAACGAGGTCGCCGCCATACAGATAAAGCTGAACAGGATCTCGAAAAATTACCCCGCCATTCCGAAAATATCCCCCGTGGACGGCATTTTCGGCGACGAGACCGAGGCTGCGGTGCGGGAATTTCAGTCTATCTTCAATCTCACCGTCGACGGGCTTGTGGGCCGCGCCACCTGGTACTCCATACAGCGGGTGTACGCCGCCGTGAAGCGGCTGAACGATCTGGGCTCCGAGGGCATTTCACCCGAGGAGGTAACGAATCTTTTCTCCCGTGTGCTGGATGAGGGCGACAGCGGCATTGGCGTGCGCGAGCTTCAGTATTTTCTGAATTTCATTTCCCTTTACAACGAAAGCGTTCCCTACGTTGCCATAGACGGCGCCTTCGGTCCCCTCACGCGGGCGGCGGTGGAGGCCTTTCAGTCTCTTTACGGGCTGGAGGTAACGGGGGTGGTGGACGTTGAAACTTGGGACTATCTTTACCGCGCATACCGCGGCATTCTCGATTCTCTCGGACCCGATTATTTCATGAGCAGCACGGAGCCGTACCCCGGATACCCTCTGCGCATCGGCATGCAGCTGCCTGCCGTCAGAAGCCTGCAGGAATATCTGGCTCTTATCTCAACGGTGCTGACGGAAATACCGACGCCATCCCCCTCGGGTATATTCGACATAACCACGCGGAACGCGGTAGTGGATTTTCAGCTTCGGTACGGATTCCCGGCCACGGGTATCGTGGGCAGCACCACGTGGAACGCCATCACCTCTCTCTACCGCGACATATACGACGGCAACATCGCTTCGGGCTCCCAATCGCCCGGCGCCACCGTAGAAAACCAACAGTAAGGAGGCAAAAATGAACGATAACGTTTATTTCGACATAACAGACAGCGAGGAGACGGTGCATGCATTCCAGCGGATGCTCCGTCTCATCTCTGAGGCGGAGGGCTCCCTTCCGCTCATCGCCCTTGACGGGGTCTACGGCAGCGGAATGGAGGAGGCGGTGCGCCAATATCAGAGCCTTCGCTCCCTGCCTGCAACGGGTCAGGTGGACCCTGTCACCTGGCGGAGAGTGGCGGATGACTACGAGGCGCTCCTCAAAAAGACAGCCGCCCCGGGAATGATAACGCCCTTCCCAAATCTTCTGGGCTATGCGGTGCCCAAGGGGGAGCGCAGCGATCTTGTGCTGATAATACAGATAATGCTATCCGCACTCCGCTCCGTTTACGACGGCTTCGGCAATATTCCCCTTTCGGGTGTTTACGACACCAAGACCTCAAATGCCGTCCGCCTTTTTCAGGAACGCAATTTCATTCCTCAGCACGATTATATCGATCTTGAAACCTGGAACCGCCTGGCGCGGCAGTATAATCTTCACGTAAACGACGGCGGACTCTGACGCACCGAATAAAAAAGCACACGCCCATGGGTGTGTGCTTTTTATTATTCTTATCCTTCTTATCCGTAGAGGACCGAGCAGAAGAAGAAAACCACGGACGACGCCATAAGCGTGCCGTTAATGCCGAGCATTATCCGCGAGGCGCGCCTCACTCTCACGTCAGCTGCGTTGTAGTTCACCTCCGAGGCGACCACGCCGCCGAAGCTCCAGAAGAAGAGATGAATGACCGCAATGGCGAAGCCTATGGAATATACCATCAAAGCAAATATGCCCTCAATGCCGATATCGTCCTTCTCATCCCCGCCGTTCGCTTCCTTCTCGACCTCTGCCTGCTTGATCTCCTCCGACCATACGATACCCTCCACGCACGCTATTGCAAAGGAAAGGGACAGAAGAGTAAATATTATCGCCAAAACGAATGCGATGCCACTTTTGTTTCTCATCATAAAGATACCTTAGTTAAACAAAGATCCTGCGCCGCGGCGCAGGATCTTATATTTTGATTACTTAAGAAGTCCGTCAGCCACGTTGGTGGTGCCGTCACAGTTGAGCACGTCGCCGCCTGCTTCAACGGAGAACTCACCGCCGGTGATGGTGATGTCAACAGGTGCCTGGAATACGTCGTCACCTGCGTCAACGGTGAACTTACCGCCCTCGATGAAGAGGTAGCCCTTATCCTCCTTGGTATCGTTGGAGGACTTGATACCGTCGTTCTTGCAGGAGATGGAGATCACGCCATCCTTGATGGTAACGCTGTCGTTACCGCGGATACCATGATTCTTTGCAGTTACGTTAAACGTACCGCTGATGATCTTAAGGTCGTCCTTGGACACGATACCGTTATTGTAGTTTGCATAAACGTTGAGAGTACCGGTGCCGTTGATGGTAAGGTCGTCCTTGGAGAAGAGGCAGGCATTGGGCTCGCCGTCAGCGTTGAGATCGTTATACGCGCCGCCGTCCTGGAGAGTGTTCGTAGTGCCTTCAACGAGAGTGATGGAGGTCTTGTCGCAGGACTTGATATAGATGGGAGCGGATGTGGTGCAAACAAGCTTGAGTCCGTTGAATACGAGATGTACCTTTTCAAGCTCGGTAACCTCTACGATAACTCTGCCGTCGGTCGAGGAGCCGGAGAGGATATATGTACCGGGAGCTGTGATCTTAACAACGGTGCCTTCAGCAGCTGCGCCCTCACCGGTTACGGTTGCAGCGGAATCGGTGAACTCTATCTTAACGGATTCGGATTCGTCGTATTCTGCGTTCAGATCGTAGTTGGTGTAGCGGCTGCCTTCATTGCTGCCCTCACCGTTTTCATCGTCGCCGCCCTGTTCGCCGCCCTGATCATTGTTGCCGCCCTGGTTGCCGCCCTGATTGCCGGCATCGCCGGATTCACCGCCAACGGGAGGTGTGTCGTCGCAGCTTGCGAAAACGAAAACGGAAGCAGCGCACATAATAAGCGCCAAAAGAACGGAAATTATTCTTCTTGTCATAATAATACTCCTTTACGGCATCGGGCGTAGCGCCCTATACACCATTTTATTATATATATTATAATACACTCCGCCTACCTTTTGAAAGGGGCGTTGTTAACAATTTGTGAACTGTGTGTGATTTTTGTATTAATACAGCTCTGTTTTCGTCAAAGCTTCATCATTTCGCACATTTTATGAATACGCAGCCTGCCCACGGGGGCATCGAGCTTATCGCCGCCGTCGACAATACCGATAGCACATGCGCGGCGCAGATACTGCCGACGCCATGGCTCACACTTACCGTCGAAGGGGCACTCCCTCTCCTCGGGCGGCGAATTGCGGCTCACGTACGCCGCTGACGCCATAACGGCGAAGTCGCCAAGGGTGATCTTCTCCTCGGGGCGGAACAGCTTCCCCTCCGTCAGCTCCTGAGGAAGGATGCCGTTCTGATACGCGCATTCAACGGCACCTGCATACCATTCGTGGCCAACCACGTCGCTGTACATATCGTTATAAACGTTGACGATGAAATAATGCGCCGCCTTGATAAGGATATCAACGGCTTCGGCTCTGGTCACCTCTCCGTCCTCGATCCTTGCTTCCGCCTTCACTTCGGCGGCCTTGTAACCCTCGGGAGGTGCGGGAGGCGTCATTCCGGAAGGTGCATCCCATCCCTCGTCCGTCACTGTAACAGCGGCGGCAAGAGATGCGTACTCTCCCGTAAGACGGGAAAGCTCCCCCGCAATATATCGGGCGCACATATATGCTCCGGGGTCGTTGGTGTGGGTGTAGTCGCCGGGGTAGTAGTAGCGCTTTGCACCCACCAGACCCTCGCTTTTCACCTTGTCCATCATAAAATCGTGCAGACCGATAACGGGCACGTCAAGCTCCCTTCCAACCTCGCGGCACACTCTGTCGTATTCGAAAAGAAGGTCGTTATATTCCCCGTCGCCCCGCCATGAATTCCTTGCAAGAGGTGTGACGATGATGGGGTGCGCACCCGCCGCTCTCACCTCGCGGCAGTATTCCACAAGCCTTTCCCTGTATCCGCCGTCGGCGGTGAGAAAGTCCACCTTCTGGTCGTTGTGGGCAAACTGAAGAATGAAATAGTCTCCTTTTCCGATGTGCCTCATCACGATTGCGTGATGACCGCCGCCTCGGAAGGTGTGTGTCGTCAACCCGGAATGGGCGTGATTGGACACCGCAGCCCCGTCGATGAAGGCAGAGAGCATCTGTCCCCAGCCGCTGTATGAGGTGGAGGGGCAGTAGGGATACGCCGCCGACTGATCGGTGAGGGTGGAATCTCCCGCCACCCACAGCGTGGGCACGGGGTCTGCCTTCTCTATAGTGAGCTCGGTGAGCCTCGGTCTTTTGCCAACCACAGCCACGTCCAAGGATTCGGCGGAGAATTCGGTTTTATACCCGCGCGGGATGAACTCACACAGGTTAACGGTGAAGCTTCTCTGAAATATCAAGCCCTTTTTCAGCCTGCCCTTATAGTATAGGCGGCGTCGGGTGATATAGATAAGGATATCGTCATCCTCGCCGTCCGTGTTATCTATCGTAACGGTGACGCGGTAGTTACCCGCGCCCTCAACGGTTGCGCGGTATATGAGCGGAACCTGTGCTCCCGCCAAAGACACACTCTCCGCGACGGCATCCGAATCCATGTACACGCCGCTTCCGTCATAGGAAAGGCGGGAAAAATCAACGTCTGCAAGCCAGAAATGGGGCAGAAAAGCAGAGGAGAGCTCGGGGATGCGGAGCCTTTCCTCCCCCTCCCTTCTGGTTTTTTCGGTGACGAAGCCCGCGCCGCCTTCTCTGTAGAGAGCAGGTGCGGTGCCTCTCATATCATAGCAAAGTGCTTTCATTTTCTGATATCCTTTCGGAATCGCTCAAAGCTTCCGCCAAAGGGTCACGGGACCCTCAATGCCTGCGGAAACGTAGTCGCGGTCGTTTTCGAAGATGGATTTGAAGCGTCTTTCCTCGCGGGCGCGTATCTCAGCCTCAGGGGAGCCAAGCACTGCAGCCGCATCTGCATTCAGCACCTCGACGAGAAGCTCGTGCTCACCCTCGGTGAGGGTGAAGGCTGCTTCGTAAGGCGCAAACACAACGTTTTTCTTCGTTTCCGTGTCTCCGTCCACAGTTACGGTGGCGGCATAGCACATCCTGCCGAGGGAAAGCTTATATTCTCCCGTTTCGGGAGCTGTAAGTCTTGCTCTGTACCTTGTCACGCCGGCATAATCCACCGATTCAAAGAGCGAGGGCTCATCTCCCATCGTATATATCTCGCCGGAGGGCTTTTCCGCCGTCCATCCGTATGGCTTGCCTGCCGGCACGTACGCCTCGGGTGCGGCGCCGCAGGGCGCCTCAGCCACGCGATACACCTGAAGCTCCAGGGGAAGAAGGGAGAGCGTGTATCCGCCGTCGGCATCGGGCTCAACGTCGCGCCACGCAAGCTTTTCATAGTCGAAGCGCTGCACGCAGCCCGCTCTGCCGAAGGAAAGGGGAGAAAGGTATTCGCCTTCCGATTCATTATTGAAAAAGTACAGCTTGCCGTCGCCGTCCAGCCTCGTCGTCAGCGAAACTCTGCCATGATTCATGGCAACGGGGATGTGCTGACCCACGTATTCCGCTATCCTTGAAGGATACGTGCAAACGGGGTATCCCACAAAGCCGTCGGCGGCAAAACTGATGAATATCACTCTGCATCCGCGCGCTGCTGCCGCCTTCAGCTTTTCCGCAACATCAGGCTCAAAGGCGCTGACGGCAGGCACGATGACGGTGCTTATCCTCTGCCCCGAGGGCACGATGAAGGCGCCGTCTCCGTCGATGGGAGCGGACCTGATAACGTCGTCCCAGATGTAGTCGAAGTCAACGGGGGCGTAGAGCAGCGCGTCAACGGTCTCGTTCACCCATTCCCAGGGCAAATGGAGGCTGACTCTGTTTGGCCTTGCGGGAGGATATTCGTCCGCAAGCTCACGTCTGGGCACGAACACCGCAACCTCGGCGCCGGGTGCGGATTCATTCAGAAGCTGGACCGTTGCGTTCACGCGGCGGTTTACGTCGCCGGCATAGGCGCTCATGGGGTGGCGCAGGTCAAGAGGCGAGGCATATCCGTGACCGCTGACAACGTCGGGGTCCGATATCATGAGATAGAATCTGTCGATACCGCGGAGGGCCTGATACTCCATGGCCCAGCGCATATAATCGGGCGTGAGGCAAAGTCCCGTTGCGGCAAAGCTTTCGCTCATTGCGTGGGATTTTCCCGTCATGCGGCGGAAGGAGCCTGCAAAGCGGGGGAAATCCGCCGTGTGGTCGGGGCGTATCTGCGCCCAGATATAGTCAACTCCCGGGGAGTCGTTGAATTTATTGTTCTTGAAAAAGTCTCCCGACACGGAATTCAGAGATCTTATATCGTGATCGAGGTCCTGATGTCCCACAAGCTCAACGCCGTGCTCGTGGCACCACTTTGCCATTCCGCCGAAGAAGACCTCTGCCATCCTGGTGGTGCAAACGTCGCGCCAATCGTCGCGGACGCGTCCGCCGCCACCCGTCACGAGAAGGGGGAGCTTTTCCGTGGGATCGTAGCCCTTTTTCTCTATAAACTCGTCGATTATATCAAATGTGTAGGGCAATGGGAAGGAAAGGAAGGGCTCATCGTAGAAAAATCCCTTTATGGTCTTGCCGAAATACCCGGGCATACGGCGGTAATACTCCTCGTGCATAACGGTGAGGAGCTTCGCTATCGCTTCCTTCGAAAGCAGGTCCAGTGTGCACTGGGTGTCGTCCTCCTGATCGTGGACGAACACACCCACGGTGCGGGTGTTGTCAAACTCCCACGTGGCGCCCACGAAGCGGCAGCGGCGGTGGGTGGCGGTATAGGTAAGCTTCCCGTCCACAACGGGAACTGCCTCATAGCCTCCCTGAGGGGAGGCGAAAATGTTTCTGTTCACGTGCCATGCGGCGGCTGCCAGAAGATTCTTCGGTGCCGTCACAGTGACCGTTTCTCCTTCGGGTACTATGATATCAAAGGCACAGTGGAGCTTTTTGCTTCTCCATTCCGGGTGGCCTGCCATAGTTTTGCCTGCGGCTGTTCCCGTGGGGTATCCCCATTCGTCGAAGATCCACACGTCGGTGCCTCTCTTCTCCGATTCACGGCAGGCATATTCAAGGCCCCTCATGTAGCCCTCGATCCAGCCGTCGATATCGGTGGTGGGTGCGGCAGATTTGCCCTCCGCGGAAAATCCCGAATATCCCAGCTCGTCGAGCCTGCTCACGAACTTCTTCATAGACTCTTCCGTGTAGGTCTCGCCGAAACCTGTGTGGAGTATGGGAGCATATTTACGCTTCAGTTCCATTGTTTTACCCGTGCCTTTCTTTTTTTGCTTTTATATTCATGATCGGAGCTGTTCCGATTCGTCAGAGTATACCGTCTATGAGCATAGCGCGGCAGGGAGCGCCCTCGGCGCCGCCAAGATTTATGGGAGCGGCCGAAAGGAAGTATTCCCCGTCGGGGATGCCGCCGAGCCTTATTCCCTCAAGCAGCACCGTGCCGGCCTCGAGAAGAAGCCTGTGCACCGCCATGGGCGCCTCCGGGTCGGAAACGCTCTGGACCTCAACGCCAACCAGCTCTATGCCTCTTGCAACGAGCTCCCGGGCGCCGTCCTCGGTGACAAAGCCCTCGCCGCGGATGCACACCTTTCTGTCATCCGGGTGAAGCCTTTCGGCCAGCACCTCCGCCGTTACGTTTCCGTCGGCGGTGATGACCCTGCATCTGCCGACAAAGGCGGTAAGCGCCATTCCGTCCACAGTCTCGCCTCCGTCGATAAAATGACGGGGAGCATCAACGTGAGTGCCGTTGTGAGCGCACATTGAAAAGTTCGTCACGGCATAAAGGTCACCGAAGGCGTGATCCTTCACTCTTTCGTATGCCGGTGCCTCATCTCCCGGAAAAACGCAGGACGAGAACACCTCCTGAGAAATATCGTATATCTTCATTTTTCTGCCCTCACAAGCATCGTTTAGTCAATTTGATTATATCACGGCAGGGCTTTTCATTTCAACACAAATCGCGGCTTTATAAATACTTTATAGTCTCCTCTTTATTTCGTCACAATCTTATGGTATACTCATAGTTAACATAATGAACTATAAGGATCTTCCCTATGAAAAGATTGTTTTTTTATATATTTCTCACTCTCACCCTGACGGTGACGCTCTCCGCCTCCGTCACCGCCGCAACGAAGGATGCCAAGGACCTTATCTACACGAATATGATGGACACCGTGGATGAGATCGACCTTTCCGCATATTCGCTGACGGTGGGCGAGCTTTCCGATATCTTCAACGACCTTATCGAAACCCCGGAGCTTTTCTTCGTTGAGCGCACGTACAGCTACACCTACACCGAGGAGGATGGCATCGTCATCTCCATGCTTCCCGAGTATAAATTCACCGGCGACGCACTCAAAACGGCAAGAGGCGAATACGACGCCTTCATCGAAAATGCCGTCAGCGGCATCGGCGCCGAATGGAGCGACGTTGAAAAGCTTCTTTACCTGCACGACTATCTCGCTCTTTACGCGGAATACGACAATGCTATTGTAAACGGCGACGCCTACCTGCTGATCTCCACGGGCAAGGGCACCTGCGCCGCCTATACCCTCACCTATATGGCTCTTTGCGAGGCTGTTGGCATCGAAAGCAGATTTGTCAGCAGCGAAAGCATGAACCACGCATGGAACGTGGTGAGCCTTGACGACGAATGGTATCACGTGGACGTTACCTGGGACGATCCCGTGCCCGATGCCGACGGACGCGTGCTCCACTCCGCCTTCCTTTGCAGCGACGAGGGGATCGTTGACGCCTCCGCCTCCACCCACGAAAACTGGGTATCCCCCTACGAATGCACCGACGACGAATACGATTCCGCCTTCTGGAAAAACGTAAATTCCCCCTTCGCAAATGCTATGGGCCGCTGGTTTGCCTTCGACGCCGTTGAATTCGGACTTTACGAATTCGATTTCGAAGCCATGACCTCCACCTCCGTTGCCTCCGTCAACGACGTGTGGCCCGTTGTCGATAAGCCCGACAGGTATTACACTCTCGCTTATTCCGGCGCTGCGGCATACGATGATTTCATCTATTTCAATTCTCCCACGTCCATTTATTCCTATCATGTGAAAACGGGACGCTCCGGCATCGTGTACACCATCTCAGAGGAGACCGAGGGCTACATATACTATTTCACCGTTGACGAGGGCACTCTTATGTATAATCTGGGCACCGCGCCCACGGAGGCTCCCGTAGGCGTTGGGCTCTTCGACCTCGACACCGGACTCTCCGTTTTCCCCGTCACCTATATGATCGGCGAGAACGTTCACGCGGTTCAGTACTATTCCCCCGGCGAGAAGATCGAGCCTCCCGTTATCGAAGCTGAAAGCTTCCTTGGCTGGGACGGTCTTCCCGAAAAGATGCCCGGCTCCGCCGTCACCGTAACTGCCCTTTTCGAAAAGGAGACGTGCAAGCACGAAAGCATCGAATTTGTCACCGTTGTGCCTCCCACCTGCACGTCCGAGGGCGCAGCTGAGGTGAAATGCTCCTACTGCGGCTACGTTTTATCGTCCACCGTTGTGGAGCCCGCTCACACCCCCGGCGAATGGGTAACTCTCATTGAATCCACATGCTCCGCTGAAGGCCTTTCCCGCATGTGCTGCACCGTCTGCGGCGCCACCGTCAGCGAAAACGTGCTGCCTGCCATCTCCCACACCTTCGGCGAGTGGGAAACAGACGCGGAAGGCAACTCCACCCGCTCCTGCACCGTTTGCAAATATACGGAAATGAAGCCGGCTGAGGGCACGGACAGCGAAACCGAGCCTCCCGAAACCGATGCAGACACTGGAAGCGACACCGGCAGCTCCGGCGGCGACTCCTTCTCTCCCGATGATGCCGTCATCCTTTACGTGATATTCGCGGCGTTCATTCTTGTTTTCGTCTGCGGCTCCGTTTTCCTTGCCACAGCCCGCAAAAAACGCTGATAAAACAAAAAAAGCGGCTCACCTCCGACTGAGGTGAGCCGTTATTTTTTATATAATGCCGTAAATATCGTAGATATCGTCGTCGGCGTCTGCACCGTCGGGCAGGTCTGCCTCCGCCGGGTCCGCCGCGTGAGCAACAGGCCTTGCCTCCTGCTTTGGCTCGTGGGATATGATATCGTTGATATTATTTATTAAGAACCGCTGCATTTCGAGGCTGTACACGTTCTGGCGATACGACTTGCCGACGGAATCCGTTTTTTCGACGGTCTCGATGCCGGCCATGATGCCCTTTGCCGTTGCGCGTCTTATCCTGCCGCCGTCGGAGGATATCTCCGTTTCAAGGTAACCAAGCTCCAAAAGGCACTCCGCAAGCTTTCCTCCCGAAACACCCTTCATCCTGGACTGGTCGATTATCTCGTTTATGCGGGCTGCCACAGTGTTTATGCCAACAGGCTCCGAAGATACCTGCACCCTTTCCATATCCTCGGGTGAAAGATAAAAGCTTGCTCTTCCTCCGCGCCTTTCCGAAGGCTGGGATTTTTCTTCGATCACCCTCGAAAGCACGCCGGATATATAATCGAAGCACTTATAAAAGCTTTCCTTCGCGATCTCACAATCCTCGGAAAGCTCCTCTCCCGTAAGGGGATTTTTGCCCTCCGCAAGGCTGTCCATATAGAATTTCGCACGCTTCAATACGTCTGTCTCGTTCACGAAATGGCCTCCGATATGTGTATAATATTTCCGCCTGATTAGATTGTATCACAATATTCCTGTGCTTTCAAGCATCATCGAAATTAATTTGCCATTGCGCAGCTAAAAGAGTTCGCATAAAACGTCAAAAACTTTTATCGTTTTTGTGAAAATTATCTATTACGATATTTTGTTTTTTATGTTATAATTATATTAATAAAATTTTACGGTCCCCTATTTTTTCGGGAGGAGGAATGAGTATGTTTTCCATCGGCGATTACGTTATGTACGGTGCAGAAGGTGTTTGCCGCATTGTGGCTATCGAAGAGCTCGACCTGACGGGCGAGAGCTTGCCCTATTATCGCCTCGCGCCCGAATCCGACCGCTCCTCCACCATCTTTGTTCCCATAGCAAACAGCATCCTCACCGACCGCATAAAGCCTATGCTCACGGAGGATGAGGTTCGCGCCCTTCTCAAGGAGAAGAGCGAGGGAGCCTTCGAATGGACCGACAGCACGAACCTGCGCAAGGTCCGCTATCAGGAGATCATCAACGGAGGCGACCGCAGACGCACTCTTGCACTCGTCCGCGAGCTTCACGCCCGCCAGAAGAGGATCAAGGGCACAGGTCAGCGCTTCTCTATCACCGACGAGCACTATTATAAGCTGGCGCAGCGGCTTCTTTTCGATGAATTTTCCCGTGTGATCCCCGTGTCTCAGGCAGAATTTCTCGACTTCATCACAAAATCAGAATAACAGCACAGGCGCATCCTCCGGGATGCGCTTTTTATTTCCGTTTACATTTTGTATCTTTTTTTGCCGCCGTTTTTATTGTATACTAATACCGTAAGATGTATACGAGCCGAGAGGAGCCGTCGTAATGGAAAAAATAAACACCTTGATCGAGCTTTACGATCCGTCAACACATTTATATAACGCGCTGGGAGTTATGCTCTACCGCCCCAAAAGGGTGATATTTCTTATCCCCGAGCATTCAGCTCACATTTATGAAAAATACAAAAACGAATATCTGCGTCTCTGGAAGAAGCACGGCTGCTCCCCCGAAAGCACCATCAGCGTGCTGACCGGCACCTCAAACATCATCGACCTTTCCGAAACGATAAAGCAGTTCTGCGACGATGGCACCGTTCTCGACGTTGAAGGCGGCACCCCCGAGCTTTATCTCGCTGCAGGCTTTGTGTGCGCCTCGCGCCCCTCGGGCGTTTCCTGCGTGCGCCTCGACTTCCGCGATGAAAAGATAACGGAATATCGCTACGACGGCGGCGAGCCCTCCTACACGATGCGCTCCTTCACAAACGAGGAGAACGCAAGGCTCTCCATTTCCGTGAACGACTGCATCCGCATATACGGCGGCAGGATCGTGAGGGATTCCGTTTCCGAGCTTCGCAGCCTCGGAATGACGAAGGAAAGCATCATTTCGGAGGCACGTACCCTTTGGGAAGCTGTTTCCAAGGGGGCGGGCAAGGGATGGAACGATATCGTGCCCGACAGATTCCACGTTCACGATGCCGAGGATATGACGGTTTACGTCAAGGACAGCGATGCTAAGCTCCCCGCCGTCAGCCGCGCCGTGGCAGCGCTGACGGAGGCAGGTCTGCTTCGAAGGATAAGCAGCCCGGGCTCGCGGAATTTTTACAAATGCTCTTCCCCTCTCGTGCTGAGCGCCCTCCGCAAGGCAGGCGAAGCTCTTGAGCTTTACACTCTCAGCCTTGCCCTCTCCATAGACGGTGTGGAGGATGCTTTGTCCGGTGTTTCCATCTCCTTCGACGACGGCGAGGGCAGCTCCGACAACGAGGTGGACTGCATCTTCATACGGGGCTCAACCCCCGTTTTCATTTCCTGCAAGAACGGACACATCGGCTCCGACGAGCTTTATAAATTCTTCACCGTGTCCCGTCAGTTTGGCGGAAACGAGCGCATCAGCCTTCTCGTTGCGGCAAACTTCAACGAAGACGGAAAGAAGGCCGTCACCCTCCGCGAAAGAGCCGAGCTTTACGGCATCAGCCTTATAACGAAGTTTTCCGGCAAATCTCACGAGGAAATGACGGAGACGCTACAGAAAAAGACAGATGAAAAGAAAAAGAAGCTTCATCGGTGAGATTTTTACACTGCAAAGCACATCTTTATTGTATCATTATAGTTGATTCCTAATACTATTGTTAATTTTTGTATTTTT
>JAZMZX010000097.1:0-1675 GCA_045586225.1 Eubacteriales bacterium | reverse complement strand
AGTAACTTATTCTGAGGTTCGTTACAGCAAGGAGGATCTGCAACGGATCGAAAATATCTCAGCGTATCTTTCGGAAAAATCAAGAGAATATGCAGAGCATTTGCCCACACCGCCTCACACCGATCCCGAAGGAAAAGAGCTTCTTTGCCTGAACCTCTATGCGTGGTACGTTAAAGCTGACGGCAAGCAGTACGGTGTTATCAAAACCGCTTGGAGATACAAGGAAGAAGACGACTGGTTCGTGCAATACTACGACGATTCTTACATCCTGATCGATATGTCGGAAGGAATAGCAGTGAATATTTCAAGAGATGATCTTGTGACCGTCGTTGGATCCCGCAACGTTTATATGGGTGAATACGGAGAATCGATCGATATGCCCATGTAATGACCACGCCATCGAAGTGACATGTTTTTTGTGTTTCACAGCCCCCGTCGAGGCTCGGGTCTCACCGAGCCTCGGCGGGTATTTTTGTTTTTGTGCAGGGCTTTGCGTTTGCGGCAAGCATAAGCAGAATTTGCAAAAATAATTGCTTATTTTCGGAGCATTTTTGTCCGTAATATGGTATGATAAGAGAAATGTTCGCAACAGGAGAAAAAGACTCATGATCAAAACGATAAGCGAGATCAACAGTATAATAAACAACCTTGTCTGGGGCGTCCCCGCAATGGTCCTTATTCTTGGCGTAGGCATGTGGCTCAGCTACCGCAGCGGCTTTATTCAGATAAGAAAATTCGGTACCGCCATGCGTGCCACCATCGGACGCATACTGCACAGGGACAAGGCTCAGGAGGGCGCTGTGACTCCCTTCCAGGCAGTGTGCACCGCCCTTGCGGCAACCGTGGGCACAGGCAACATTGCCGGCGTTGCAGGCGCTATCGCTCTCGGCGGTCCCGGCGCCGTTTTCTGGATGTGGGTAAGTGCACTTCTCGGCATGTGCACCAAGTTTGCGGAGGTCACCCTTGCGGTACACTTCCGTGAGCGCAACGTTCACGGCGACTGGGTGGGCGGTCCTATGTACTACATCAAAAACGGACTCAAAAAGAGATGGCACTTCCTCGGTTACCTTTACGCCGTACTCGGCGTTCTCACCGTTTTCGGAACCGGCAACGCCACTCAGGTCAACACCATCACAGCATCTATCAACACTGCCCTTCAGAGCTACGGTCTTCTTTCCGATGACTCCGTATTCGGCATAAATCTCGTCGTTGGCATTCTCATTGCCATTATGGTGGCTATGGTGCTTCTCGGCGGCGTAAAGCGAATCGGCCGCTTCACCGAAAGGCTCGTTCCCTTCATGGCGGTGCTTTACGTGATCCTCGCCATCGGCGTTATCGCATTTAACGCGGAAAACGTGCCCTTTGTGTTCAAGAGCATTTTCGCAGGCGCTTTCACACCCGCAGGCTTCACAGGCGGTGTGGTTGGCAGCATATTCATCAGCATGCGCCGCGGCGTTTCCCGCGGTATCTTCTCAAACGAGGCAGGACTTGGAACGGGCTCCATCGCACACGCAGCCTCCGACATCAAGTCGCCCATTGAGCAGGGCTACTTCGGCATTTTCGAAGTATTCTGCGACACTATCATAATTTGCACGCTCACCGCGCTCACGATCCTTCTGGGCGCTCCTGCCATCAACTTCGGCGTGACCGCAGGCGCTGAGCTCACCATCAGCGG
>JAZMZX010000096.1:0-23094 GCA_045586225.1 Eubacteriales bacterium | reverse complement strand
TACGAGAGGACCGGGATGGACGTACCTCTGGTGCACCAGTTGTTCTGCCAAGGGCATAGCTGGGTAGCCAAGTACGGTTGAGATAAACGCTGAAGGCATCTAAGCGTGAAACTTGCCTCAAGATTAGATATCCCACAGCTTTAAGCTGGTAAGGTCGCATGTAGACTACGTGTTTGATAGGTCGGAGGTGGAAGTGCAGTAATGTACGCAGCTGACCGATACTAATTGACCGAGGGCTTGAACTACTTCGTAGTTCAATTCTTACAGTTCGATACTCTCGAACTTCTCTTTATTCAAGTTTTTCAAGGAAGATGAATAGTGAAAATTCCGTCCGCAGAAATGCGGCGTTTTTTTATGCTCCCGACGAGGAGCTTTTCTTATTAATGCTGGCATATATCCTTTCCTTGTGGTATAATTGATTGGATCTATTACTTAAGGAGGTATTGATAATGAAGACTTTGATCGGGAATACACTTGCATCCCTTAAGGAAAACTTCAGCCGTGTGTTCAATTTCATTTATTGCGCCCTTATAGTACTCGGAGTTTATTTTGTATTTATGTTCACTCTGAATTTGGTTGCACACGATCTTTTTGTGACTGATAAAAACGGGGATAACTTCTTCAGCTTTCTCGGAGAATACTCTTGGTGGATCATTTATGCTGTCGCATATGGAATTCCTCTATATTATATCCACTTCAAAAAAGACGGTGAACTTAAAACCTTCGTGCTTCACGAAACGGAAAACGGATATGATAAAAAGGCATTGATAAAGAGCTTTGCTGAAAAATACTTCCTGACCGATATGATCTTATATGCATTATATTCGGCTCTGCTGCTATTGCCCTTCAAGGACGTATTCGATAACCCTGCGGGCTACATATCAATGCACCAGCTTATTTTTTATATGCTCAATATCCCCCGTATCGTAAGCTATTTGCTCGCACTGATCGCATTTGTGCTTCAATATTTCGCATGCTTCCTTTTTGCAGAGCGTTATTTCATAAAAAACAAAATAAGAAAACAATAACTATAGGAGAATCCTTATGATAAAACTTGACCGGGGCGGTGAAGAGTTCGTTTTTGAAAACGAATGGGATACCGCAGTGCCGATAACTGTTCGAAAAAAAGACGGCTCGGAGGCCGTGATCGAGGTGTTTCCTGCTTACGAGAAGGAAGCAAGCGAATTTTTAGATAAATTCGGCGGCGATCCCTTTTCCGACGAAGCGCTCGACTTCATCTCCGAGAATATCGGAGCAAAAATGCGTGATCGGGGTTACGAAGAGGACGAGGGCGGAAAATTCCGCAAGAGATATTATTATACCTATGTGATAAAGTCGGAAAAGGACATAAACCGCGATGCCGTTTTGGATTCCACCCTTCCGCTTACAAAAAAGAATATCCGCAAAAAGAAAAACAAAACCACCTTCGACCTTCCTTTATATATAGAAGAGGAAATGACGTCCTTTATCACAGTGACGGATGAAAAGATCGTTTCCATCGCGGCGGAAAACCGCTCGTGCTCGGAGGATTTCGAGGACGAAGGCTGCGACGTTATCGAGATCGGAACGGAAACGAACGTCGACTATCGAAGGATGGGATATGCCGCTTCCAACTGTGCCGCACTTGCGGAAAAGCTTATCAAGGAAACCGGCTGCTACATAACCTACGAAACGGCAAACACTAACGTCTCCGCACAAAAATGCGCGGAAAAGGCGGGCTTTACCCGCTACGGTAGCTGCTACTATTATATAATGAGAAAAACTTATAAGGAAAACGACTGATGCCATACGATGCTGGAATGCTCGCCGCCGTATGCCGTGAGATAAACGGCATGGCAGGCGCGCGATGCGAAAAAATATACGGAATCGGACGGGATGAAACGATAATCCTGCTTCGTGCCAAGGGTGAAACAAAAAAGTTATATATAAACGCAGGCTCCTCCACACCGCGTCTTGCATTTTCGAAGGATTCCTTCGATATGCCCGACACTCCCCCCAATTTCACAATGATGCTGCGCAAGCATCTGGGCGGTGCTTTTTTGGTGAATGCAGTGCAGTACGGCTCCGAAAGAGCCGCGGCGCTGATATTTTCCACACGCGATGAAATGGGCTTTGCTTGCGAGCGGAAGCTTATCGTTGAGATAATGAACAAATATTCTAACATCATCCTTTGCGGTGATAACGATAAGATCCTCTCCGCCTCCCGTGTGGTGGACTTCACGACGAGCCGCCTGCGCCAGATACTGCCGGGAATGAAATACGAGCTTCCTCCGCCTCAGAATAAAAAAGATATCCTTGCCGTTGATAAGGATACACTTTTCCGTGACGCGGCTGATGCCCTTGATATGCCTGCGGATAAATTCCTCATCAAAACCTACACGGGATTTTCACCGCTCCTTTCCCGTGAGATTGCATACCGCGCCTCCGGCCACACAGACGCAAAGCTTTTCGACTGTGACGGCGGCAAGCTTTGGGAGGCGTTCTCCTTCGTGCAGGAGGTACTTCGCGGAGAGACAGATTCCGAGCCCACCGTGATCTACGATGAGGGAGGAAGACCGCTGGATTTTTCCTTTATCGATATTCTCGAATACGGCGAAAAATACAAAAAGCAGCGGTTTGACACCCCTTC
The DNA here is from genome assembly GCA_045586225.1 of Eubacteriales bacterium. Classification (GTDB taxonomy): domain Bacteria; phylum Bacillota; class Clostridia; order Oscillospirales; family CAG-272; genus DTU064. Next base: position 20,465 of record JAZMZX010000096.1, on the reverse strand, counting down.
TGAGGTGATATCGGAATTTTACGCCGAGCGAGGACGTATCGACCGGGTATCCCGTCAGGGACACGACATCCTGAAGCTGATAACTAACGCAAAGCGCAGGATCGAAAAGAAGATCGCCATTCTCCGTGAGGAGCTGGAAAATGCAAAGGAAGGCGCGAATTATAAGCGCATCGGAGATATAATCAATTCAAATCTCTTTATGCTGAAGCGCGGAATGACGGAAGCAGAGCTTACAGACTACTATGATGAGGCTTGCCCCACCGTGAAGGTGGCATTGAACGAGCGTCTTTCGCCCTCCGATAACGCCCAGCATTACTATAAGCTTTATAATAAGTGCAAAACCGCCGAGGTCATGGCAGCCGAACAGATAAAGGCCGCCGAGGCGGAGCTTATGTACATAGAATCCGTTGAGGATGCATTTATGCGCGCGTCCGGCGAAACGGAGCTGAACGAGCTGCGCCGTGAGCTTGCCGAATCGGGATACGCAAAATCCGTGAAGGCATCAACGGCAAAAAAGCAGAAGAAAAACGTTCTTTCCTACAACACGTATAAGACCACGAACGGATACACCGTTTACTGCGGTAAAAATAATATCTCAAACGACCAGCTGACCATGAAAACGGCTGAGGGCTCCGACTATTGGTTCCACGTTAAGGGCGCAGCGGGAAGCCACGCCATAATGATATGCGGACCCGATGAGGACCCGCCGGAGATAGACTTTACCGAAGCGGCGATGATCGCGGCGGTGAACTCAAGTCAGCGCGAGGGCGTGAACGTTCCCGTTGACTACACCCGCGTTAAAAACATCAAAAAGCCCACAGGCTCCAAGCCCGGCTACGTTACTTATAAAACGAACTGGACCGCATTTGTCACCCCCGACAGCGAACGGGTCGAGGCGCTGAAGCAGAAATAACCCATTAAGAAAGGAAGCGGCTATGGCAAAGGCTACGGAATTTGAGCGCGAAAAGCTCATATTCGGCATATTATATAGCGACGAGGAGCTTTTTCACAAGGCTGTTTCCCGTCTTACCGATATTTACGGCGAGCCTGACTACGTTTCCGATGCCTTTTCCTTTTCCAAATGGTCCGTTTACTACAGCGACGAGATCGAGGGAGATACCTACCGTCGGTTTGTTTCGGTCAGGGAGCATGTTGCACCAGATATGCTTGCAAGTATCAAAAGCACAACGAACGCCATCGAAGCTGAAATGTCGCGTAACGGGAAAAGAACTGTGAATATCGACCCCGGTCTAATCGGACTCGGCAGGCTTATTTTACCCACGGCTAAGGCTGCGCCTCACAGAATACCACTCAGAGACGGTATCTACGCAGAGCTGACGCTCTTTTATTCCGAAGGGAAGTGGCAGGATTTCCCCTGGACCTACCGTGACTATAAATCAGATGAGGTGAAGGCGGTGCTTTCCCACGTGAGAGACCTTTACACAAAGGCTCGCAGGCTTGCTTTGAAAAAATAAAACGGAGAATCTATATGTTAGTCACAAGAGAATATACCGTTGACACGGGTGGCCGCCTTAATATGACGGCGGTGTTCGTTTCCGACGTGCACGAGCTTGCAAACGATACGCTCAAAAAGGCTGTGTCGGATTGTGCGCCGGACGTTATTTTCATCGGCGGCGACCTGATGGAGGCAAAAAAGCCCCGTATGGCAAATATCGTGGACGGTTCTGAGAATTCATACGATTTTTTGCGGTATCTGGTGTCTGTCGCCCCCGTTTATTACGGGCTTGGAAACCACGAAACCTATCTTTCCGGGGAAAAGAAGCGCCGGGCAAGGGGAACCGGTGCCATCCTTTTGGAAAACTCGCACGAAACCGTACGGATCAACGGAAGCGTTTTCACTGTCGGTGCTGTCGGACCCGTTGGTGACGAAGACTGGCTCCGCACATTTTCCGACTTGGCAGGCTATAAGATATTTATCTGCCACGAGCCCCATCGCTATATCAATGATTATAAAGACGTGTCAGCGGACCTTGTGCTCTCCGGTCATGCCCACGGAGGCCAGTGGCGCCTCGGAAATATGGCTGCATTCGCGCCGGGGCAGGGCATATTCCCAAAATATACCTCCGGCCGCTACGGCAAGCTGATAGTGTCCACTGGGGCCTCAAACCCCACCGTTGTCCCCAGGATAAACGATCCAACGGATATCGTGAAGTTAAATTTCAAATAAAATAAAACCGCTTTAATATCGGCAAATTCGTTGATTAAAGCGGTTTTTTATGTTATTATTAAATTGATGTTCTGTAACCGCCAATATCTGTACGCGGTTGTGCGGACTTTAAAACAGCAAAAAAAGAAAGGTCTTTACGTTATGAAAAACTACACGCAGATCCCCTTTTATAAAACTGAGGTAGAGGGCTCTTTCTGGGGCGAAAAGCAGAGAGTGTCCCGCAACGTTACCATCGATTCCGTTTACGACAGATTCAAGGAGACCAATCGCTTCGAGGCTCTGAAGTGCGACCTTGCTCAGCAGGAGCGCGAAGGCTGGCGTCCGCATATCTTCTGGGATTCCGACGCAGCAAAGTGGATCGAAGGCCTTGCTTTCGCTCTTGAACACGGCCGCGATGAGGTCCTGGAGGCAAAAGCCGACGAACTGATCGACGATATGTGCAAGAACCAGTTTGAAAACGGCTACTATAACTGTTATTTCAATATTTACGATACCGACAAGCGCTTTAAGCTCAGATCCGAGCACGAGCTTTACTGTCTTGGCCACCTTATCGAGGCTGCAGTTGCATATTATCATGCAACGGGCAAGGATAAGCTTCTCGGTCTTTGTGAAAGATACACCGAGCTCGTATACCGCGTTTTCGTTGAAGAGAAGTCTGCCGCATTCGTAACTCCCGGTCACGAGGAGATAGAGCTTGCTCTCGTTAAGCTTTATTACACCACCGGAAAGAAAAAGTATCTTGAGCTCGCAAAATTCTTTATCGACAATAAGGGAATGAACGATCTCGATAAGAACGGCTACTATCCCTGGGCTACAGCAGCTTATTCTCAGGACCATCTGCCCGTTCGTCAGCAGACAACGGCTGAAGGACACTCCGTCCGCGCTATGTATTGCTATATGGCAATGGCAGACCTTGCCCGTGAATACGGCGATCTTGAGCTTTATAAAGCATGCAAAACTATCCTTTCCAACGTTGCAGACAAGCGTATGTACGTCACCGGCGGTATCGGCTCCACTCACCTTGGCGAAGCCTTCACCGTTGACTACGATATGAAAAATGAAGAAGCATACACCGAGACCTGCGCGACTCTCGCCCTCGCTCTTTTCTGCCAGAGAATGAGCAAGATCGAGCCCATCGGCATTTACGGCGATATTGCGGAGCAGGCAATGTACAACGGAAGCATTTCCGGCGTATCCATCAGCGGAGACGAATTCTTCTATGAGAATCCACTCACCGTTGACCTTGCAAACCACAACAAGAACACTGCCACAAAGGATAAGGAGCGTTATCCCATCACCCAGCGCGTTAAGGTGTTCGGCTGCTCATGCTGCCCGCCCAACATTATGCGCTTTGTGAATGCTATTGCAGATTTCCTTTATACCGAAGACGGCGAGACCCTTTACGTTCACCACTATATGAACAGCTCCACCGAGGCTGACGGTATTTCTGTTCGTCAGACGACGGAATACCCTGCAAAGGGCACCGTTAAGCTTGAGGTGAAGAGCGCTCATAAGACTATAGCAGTTCGCGTTCCCGGCTGGTGCGAGAATTTCACCGCATCTGCTGAATATACCCTCAAGGACGGCTATGCATATTTCGCAGCAGCCGACGTGATCGAGCTCGATTTCCACGTGGAACCCCGTCTTGTGGTTTCCGCACCCGGTGTTCACGAAAATGCAGGCCGCGCAGCTCTTATGTACGGTCCCGTTGCATACTGCATTGAAGGCGTTGATAACGAAGGCGATATCTTCTCCCTCTACGTTAACGCAGACAGTAGCTTTAAGGTTGAAATGAGCGATTACTTCGGACTCCCCATTATTAAGGCGGAAGGTGCCGAAAAGCCCGACAGCGGAATGCTTTATCCCACCGTTAAGTCTCTCAGCTATAAGGCCCGCGAGCTTACCTTCATTCCTTACTACGGAATGGAAAACCGCGGCGAGACCGATATGCAGGTGTGGATACCCCTCAGATAAGCTCTCAGCTATCGAAAAAGACGATAAAATTGCCCTCGCGAAACGGATCCCGTCCGTTTCGCGAGGATTTCTATGAAATCAAGCTGCATAAGCAGCAGAAGGGAAATATACTGTTTTGGAAAATATAATTCGCGACCCCGCCCTTGCCCCCTACGGTGTACAGAAGATCGAATGGGTCAAGGCTCATATGCCCATACTCAATATGCTGGAGGAAAGATTCGTTAAGGAACAGCCTTTCCGCGGCATGAAAATATCCATGTCCATCCATCTGGAGGCAAAGACCGCACGCACAGCTCTGCTTCTGAAGGCAGGCGGCGCAGATGTGTACGCCACGGGCTGTAACCCCCTCTCCACTCAGGATGACGTTGCCGCAGGCCTTGCATCCCTCGGCGTGCACGTGTGCGCATGGCATGCAGCCACCGACGAGGAGTATCACGATCACCTGGTGAAGACCCTCTCCGTTTGCCCCGACATTTTTATCGACGACGGCGGTGACCTTACCGAGATCCTCTGCCGTGAGCATCCGGAATTTGCTGTGAACCTTATCGGCGGCTCCGAGGAGACCACCACAGGCGTGCTCCGACTTCGCGCCAGAGCCAAGGAGGGCGGCCTGCCTTTCCCCATGGTGAGTGTCAACGATGCCGATATGAAATACATGTTCGATAACCGCTACGGAACGGGTCAGTCCGTTCTCGACGGCATTATGAGAACCACGAATCTGATCATTGCGGGCAAGCTCGTCGTTATCGCAGGCTATGGCTGGTGCGGACGCGGCGCTGCAATGAGAGCGAAGGGAATGGGTGCAAGAGTCATCGTCACGGAGATCGACCCCGTTCGTGCAGTTGAAGCGGTTATGGACGGCTTCGACGTTATGACAATGGACGAGGCTGCGCCTCTGGGAGATATATTCCTCACCGTGACGGGCTGCAGAGACGTTGTTACCGTTGATCACATCAGGTCTATGAAAAACGGCGCTATCCTTTGCAACGCAGGTCACTTCGACGTTGAGGTGGCGGTTGCCGATATGAGAGGCGCTGCAGAGAAGGTTTACGAGGCACGCAAGAATATCGAAGCCTTTGTTTTCAATTTTGACGGCAAAGAAAAGACCGTTTACCTCCTTGCAGAGGGTCGTCTTGTTAATCTTGCGTCCGGTGACGGACACCCCGCAGAGATCATGGACATAAGCTTCGCCCTTCAGTCTCTTTCCGCTGAGTATCTTTCAAAGCACGGAAAAGAGCTTAAGGCAGGCGTATACGAGGTCCCCGAAGAGATAAACCGCTCCGTTGCCGAAATGAAGCTTCTGGCAATGGGCAAGCACATCGATAAGCTCACGGAGGAACAGGAGCGCTATCTGCACTCCTCTAACGGCTGATATGTATCTTATTAAGAATATCCGCCTTTACACAGGCGAAGAAACCTTTGAAAACGGTGCCGTCATCACCGACGGCGACAAAATAATCTACGCGGGAGACGCCGCAAAAATGGTGGCGCCGCCCCTTAACGGCAAAAAGATCACGGTGCTTGACGGTGGCGGCGGCATATGCATGCCCGGCCTCGCGAATGCTCACACCCATGCGGCAATGGTGCTCCTCCGCGGCGTTGGAAGCGGTCTGCCTCTTTACGACTGGCTGGATACCGTTGTGCCCCTTGAGGGAAAGATCACTCCCGATATTATGTACACGGGCGTGACCCTTGCAATAATGGAAATGCTCCGCTTCGGATGCACCGCTTTTGCGGACCAGTATTTCCATTGCGAGGAGGTCCTTCGCGCCGTACGCGATTCGGGCATCCGCGCAAATATCACACGCGGCTCCAGCAATAAGGATGGCGTTGACTGCCACCTTGAGCTTTTCGAAAAGTATAACGAGCCCGACGGACGCATCCGCATCTACACGGGCCTTCACGCGGAGTATACCTCCGACCCCGAAACAGCCGCTTATGCCGCTGAAATGGCGAAGAAATTGGGAACCGGTATACAGGTCCATTGCAGCGAAACGGAAAACGAGGTCAAGGGCTGCATCGACCGCCACGGAGTGACTCCCGTTGAATATTTCCGCCGCATGGGCATTTTCGACGTGCCCACCATCGCCGCACACTGCGTTCATGTGAACGATGAGGATATGGATATCCTGGCATCTCACGGCGTTACTGTGGCTCACTGTCCCGCATCGAACCTTTATCTCGGAAGCGGTATCGCGCCCGTGAACAAAGAGCTTGACCACGGGATTCGCGTTGCCATCGGCACCGACGGCGCCGCAAGCAACAACACCCTCGATATGTTCCGCGAAATGCGACTTGCGGCGCTTCTTGCAAAGCATAAGGCCGGCAGTGCCGCGGCACTTTCCGCAGAGTCCGTTATAAAAATGGCAACGGTGAACGGCTATGCCGCAATGGGCTTTGAAAATGCAGGCGTGCTCAAGGCCGGAATGAAGGCAGACCTTGTTTTACTGGACGGCGGTGCTCTCCACCTGCGCGGAATGGGCTCTCTTGCATCCGATATCGTGTATTCCGCATCGGGCGCGGACGTTAAGCTCACAATGGTAGGCGGCGAGGTGCTCTACTGCAACGGCCAGTACACCACCATCGATGCCGAGCGCATGAGATACGAAAAAGCGGCAGTTACCGAGCTTCTTTCTTTATAAAATATAGAATATTATTTTCAAGAAAATGTTGACATAACGGATCATCTTTGATATAATACCAAGGTGAGCGTTTATGGCTTGCTCACATGCTCAATCCGAAGGGGGGGAAATACAGATGGCAGAAATCAGAGTTAAAGAGAATGAATCTCTTGACAGTGCGCTTCGTAGATTCAAGCGTCAGTGCGCTAGATCGGGCGTCCTCGCCGAACTCCGCAAAAGAGAGCATTACGAGAAACCCAGCGTAAAGAAGAAGAAGAAATCCGAAGCTGCTAGAAAGCGTAAGTATAAATAATGCTTGATAAAAAGCACCCAAAAACGGGTGCTTTTTGTTTTATTCAGATATAGCGTAAAGATTGATGTCCCATGCGGGCACGCCTTTGGCACGCCGCAGATAAAGCCTGTGGCAGGGCAATAAACTACGAACAAGCAGGGGAAGCTCAAATATGTCCTCGCTTCTGTGATAAAGGGAGACGAGCAGGTCGGGAGAGTGCTCAAACAGCCCTCTCGAGCCGTTAATGGCCCGTGCCTCCGCTCCCTCAACGTCGTATTTGACGTAGTCTATGACCTCGCCTGCTGCTGCCGTGTCGGGGGTGACAGCGGAAACCGTCACCTCTCGCTCGCCGCGCCGCTTTGCGCGGTCACCTGCGTCGATAGTAGAGCCGCGGCTTGCGTTTGACGTGAAGGTGAGGGAGGTGTCCTCATCCCATGCGGCGGCGTTTATCGGCGTAACTGACGCTGAGGTCACACCTTCCGCATAAGCGGAAAGCTTTTTATATGCACGCCCGTCGGGCTCAACGGCAATAACGCGGGAAAGACGGGGCATTTTCAGTATGGCATCGCGCACGGTGTCGCCGGTGTATGCCCCAAGATCAAGCATGGACCCATATTTATCATATCTCAATATGCCGTCTCCCGGGTCGCCGGGTGCGTCTGAAGCCGATAAATGGGAAACGTCGCCCGAAAGCTTGTATCGGATTATTTCCGCATAGACCCTGCGGGATTCGCCATCGACAAAGCTTTCGTATACGGAAAGAAATTTTTCATAATTGCGTGAATAAAAGTCGCAGGTGAAAAGCGTGTCGCCAACTGCAGGCACGTCGGGGCAGTATAAAGTGCGCTCCGACGCGATCCTTTCAACGTTTTCAAGCACCTCGGGGCGGGATGAGCCAAATGCAAGCACCACGGCAAAGTCGCCGCAGCTTTCGCATACGTCGCCGTAGGAGGTAACGCTGAAGCCGCGGAAGCTTCTTGCGCGGACGAATCCGTCTGAGGCAAACACACCTGCGAGAGGGATGCCGCGTGCTTCCATCACGTCGATTATCTTGTCCGCACCGTTTCCGGTGCCGTACATATATAAGGGGACCTTTTCCTCCGCCATCCTCTGCCACACATCGGGGGTGCCGGGAGGCGGTAATAAAATCCTGTCAGCCATCGATACCGAAGAAACGGGCTGCATTATCCCAAAGGATCGTTCTGCGCTCCTCCTCGGAGAGGTCGATCTTCATAAAGAGATCGAGATACTCATCGGAGTGAACAACGGGGTAGTCGGTTCCGAACATGATCTGCTCAATGCCGAGAGCGTCGATCAGATGACGTGCGTACTCGGGTGTCATTGCCCAAAGTGCAGAGGAGGTGTCGTACCACACGTTTTTGCGTCCCGCAAGGTGAGTCACAGCCTCCTCCCAGGCCTTGTATCCGCCAAAATGAGCGGCAAACACCTTGAGCCCGGGGAACATGTCCAGCACGCGCGCAAGCTTCTGAGGCTCGCTGAATCTGTACTGTTCGCGATCGTCTCCCATGTGGAGATAAAGGGGAAGATCGCGGCGGCAAAGCTCACGGTAAAGAGGGAAGAAGCGCTCGTCGTCGATGTCTGCCCCCTGAATATCGGGATGAAGCTTTGCTCCGGTGAGACCCAGCGCCTGAGCGTAATCAAGCTCAGCGGTAAAATCTGCCGTGTCCTGATGCATTCCGGCATAGCCGAAGGCTGCAAAGCCTGCCTCCCGTGCGATCTTCACGTCTGCGGCGACAGCCTCGTTCACGCGGGGCACCTGACGGGCGTTCGTTGCAACGCCGAGAATGAGGAAACCGCCGATACCGGCCTTTTTGCTTTCTTCCATCAGATCGGAAACGGTGCCCTTGCCCTCAACGTTGAAATTGTAAAACTTGCCGAGATTAACGGTGGCGCGCACCGAAAGTATCTCGGGATACGTGTGAGTATGTATATCAAAGATCTTATACATAATGTTTACCTTGAAAATTTCTAAGAATTGTGATATGATTAGGAAAAATCAGTGTGTGGAGGATTCAATAATGGATTGCCTTTTTTGTAAAATCATAAACGGAGATATTCCTTCGTCCAAGGTGTATGAGGACGAAATGATCTATGCCTTCCGCGACATCGCGCCCGAAGCGCCCTGCCACGTTCTCGTTATTCCGAAGGTGCACATCCCCTCGGCAGACGGTATCACAGCGGAAAACAGCGCGTACGTTGCACACATTTTCGAGTGCATACCCGAGATCGCAAAGCTCGGCGGTGCCGTTAACGGCTACCGTGTCATCACGAACTGCGGCGACGATGCATGCCAGAGCGTTCATCATCTCCATTTCCACGTTATCGGAGGCACTCAGCTTCCCGCTCACGTGTTTGCTGAAAAATAAAATCTTGCGGGGAGGCGCCGTTCAGGAAGCCTCCCCGCTTTTTTTGCGCTTAGATTACTTTTTCACTCGGGATACCGCGTATCTCATATAGTCAAGATACTGATAGAATGCGATGCCGGGGTCTGCAAGGTCGCGGGACCAGCGCTTTACCCATTCATAGGAAAGGTATCCCTCGTATCCGAGAAGGTGAAGCACCTTGATGCAATCGTCAACGGGAAGGGAGCCGTAGCCTGTGAGCATATAGGTAAGCTTGCCGTTTGTGCCCACAACGGAGTCCTTCACGTGAACGTGGCAAACGTTCTTTCCGATGTTTGCCGCGGTCTCGGCGGGAGTTTCATTAAAATAGCGGACGGGATGGTGGATATCCCAGAGGATTCCCTTGCCAAGGGAATCAACGGAGGTGTAAAACTCAGAGAGCAGCTTTGTGTCTGCAAAGCATCCGTTCGTTTCGATAAGGAGCTTTACGCCCTTGTCGGCGGCGTAGTCGGAAAGGGCCGTGTAGTTGCGGCGAACGTCCTCAAGGTCAAAACTTTCGATAACGGGATCGGGCGTCTTTTCGCCCATCATGCGAACGTAAGGCGCGCCGAGGGCAGCCGCGAGATCGATATAGTCCTTTGTTTCCTTAATGGACGCTTCGATGTTATCGTTGCCGATAAGATATGCGCCGGAGGTGAGTATCGGGATCTCGATATTACCGCTCGCAAGCTTTTCCTTGGTAGCGTCTATTTTGTCCTTGGCGAAAACGCCGATCTTGGGTGCATATATTTCATCTGCGATGCCGCGGATCTCAACACCGTCGTAGCGAAGGTCCGATGCAACTGCGAATATTTCGGAAAATGTCCAGTCGGGGCATCCCAGTGTGGAGAATGATAGCTTCATAATATCGTTGCCTTTCAAAATAAATATGTTGGCTTCTCTTTAGAGTATACCACTTAAAGGCGGTGTTCCGCAAGAGAAAACTTACGTTATGCCGTTTCGATGGAGTTTGCTTCGTGGAGATTCAACGAATCCACAGCCATTTCACGGAGCTTGTACTTGAGGATCTTGCCCGCAGCATTCATGGGGAAGCCCTCAACGAACATAACGTAGCTGGGCACCTTGTGCTTAGCCATAGATGCAAGAACGAAATCCTTGATCTCTTTTTCGGTGATGGTCTCGCCCTCCTTGGGGATAACGCAGGCCATTATCTCCTCGCCGTACGCCTTGCTGGGCACACCGATAACCTGAACGTCGGAAACCTTGGGATGGGTGTATATAAAATCCTCGATCTCCTTGGGGTAGATGTTTTCGCCGCCGCGGATGATCATATCCTTGATACGGCCGGTGATCTTATAGTAGCCCTCCTCATCGCAGCAGGCAAGGTCGCCCGTGTGGAGCCAGCCATCCTTGTCGATAGCCTGAGCCGTTGCCTCGGGCATCTTGTAGTAGCCCTTCATAATGTTGTAGCCGCGTGCACAGAATTCGCCTATCTTACCGGGACCGAGAGTTTCTCCCGTCTCAGGATCGATGATCTTGGTTTCAACGCCGGGGAAGGAACGGCCGACGGTGTTAACGCGGCGCTCCAGCGGATCGTCTGTGGTGGTCTGTGTGCATCCGGGGGAAGCCTCAGTCTGGCCGTATACGATGGTGATCTCGCTCATTCCCATATCGTCAACGACCTGCTGCATCGTCTTGATGGGGCAAGGGGAGCCGGCCATTATGCCGGTGCGGAGATTGAACTTGAACTGCTTGAAATCGGGATGCTCAAGCATGCCGATGAACATGGTGGGCACGCCGTGAACGGCGGTGCACTGTTCCTTGTCCAGAGCCTCCATAACGGTGCGGGGAGAATAGCGGTCAACGGGCACCATGGTGGTGGCGTGTGTGATGGATGCCATCATTGCAAGGACGAGACCGAAGCAATGGAAGAAGGGAACGGTGATGCAGAGCTTATCCTTGGTGGAGAATTTCATGCGGTCGCCGATGGTCTTGCCGTTATTGAGGATATTATAGTGAGTCAGCATAACGCCCTTGGGGAAGCCTGTGGTGCCGGAGGTGTACTGCATGTTAACAACGTCGTGGCAGTCGAATCCGCGGCGTGCTTCAGCATACTCTTCGTCGGTCACAGTGTTGGCAAGTGCGTAAAGCTCACGCCAGTTGTACATACCGGGGTAGGTTTCCGCATCGATGGTGATAGCGGTGCGCAGATAGGGCAGGCGGCCGCACTCGTGGGATTTTTTATCGGGCTCCTCGGCAAATTCGGGGCAAAGACGGTTCACGATCTCAACGTAGTTCGTGTCCTTGAGACCGGTGCTCATAACGAGCACCTTCGTGTCGGACTGCTTGAGGAGGTATTCAGCCTCGTGGATCTTATATGCGGTGTTAACGGTAACGAGAACGGCACCGATCTTCGCGCAGGCAAAAAGCGTGAGGATCCACTGGGGATAGTTCGTTGCCCAGATGGCAACGTGGTCGCCGCGTCTGACACCGATGGCGAGGAAAGCCTTTGCTATAGTATCGCACTCTTCGTTAAGGGTCTTATACGTGCGTTTATAATCAAATTTGTGAGTGTAGATAACTGCAGGCTGATCGGGATATTCTTCCGCGATCTTGTCCATCCAGTCTCCGAGGGTGTAATTCAAAAATTCCATGGTGTTCTCTCCTTTTGAGGAAAATAAAAAGTCCCGTATCGTAAAATACGATACGGGACGCAGCTTATGATATCTGCGCGGTACCACCCGCGTTCATCCCATAAAGAGGGATGCTCTCTTCGGCACGGCAATGAAGCGATGCCCGACCCCTTGATAACGGAGGGCTTCCGCGTCAGTCTAATAGGACGAAAACGTCCGTTCCTTGACGGGCTCCGGAGTGAGTCGGTAAATACCTGCCGCAGGATCTTCCAGCGCACGCCCGAGGGCGGGGATCCATTCTCTGTGCCGGCCGATTGAGTACCATTATCTCCATCAAAGCTTTTTATGATTTATAATTATACATTGGCATGAAAGCCGTGTCAATCGCAAAAATGTGAAAAATGACCGATTATTTAACGAACTCTTTGTATATTGCGCACAAAGCGTTTTCGAAATCGTCTGCAGCAACACCAACGATGATGTTAAGCTCGCAGGAGCCCTGGTCGATCATACGGATATTTATACCCGCGTTTGCAACTGCCTTGAACACTCTTGCAGCGGTACCCTTGGAGCGGACCATTCCGCGTCCAACGACTGCGATAAGCGCAAGACCGTCTTCAATTATCATGAAGTCGGGCTTCACGGCACGTGTAATGGAATCGGTTATGATATCGTATTTTCCTTCAAGCTGAGCCGTGTCGGCAACGATAGACATAGTGTCGATACCGGAGGGGATGTGCTCGGCGTGAACACCGTTATAGTCGAGTATCTCGATGATGCGGTGGAGCATACCCTTCTGATACGCCATTTTATCCTTTTCGATTCTGATAACGGAGAAGTGCTTCTTTCCCGCAAGACCCGTGATAACGTGCTTCTTATCGTGAGTGTCGGTGGAAGCAACGATCATGGTGCCCTTGTCTTCAGGCTTGTTGGTGTTTCTGATGTTTATGGGAATGCCGGCAAATCTTACGGGGAACACACTGTCCTCGTGAAGGACGCCTGCGCCCATATAGGAAAGCTCGCGGAGCTCACGGTAGGTAACGACCTCGATGCCGAGAGGGTCCTTGACGATTCTGGGGTCTGCCATAAGGAAGCCGGAAACGTCTGTCCAGTTTTCGTAAAGATGCGCATTTGCAGCACGTGCAACGATGGAGCCGGTGATGTCGGAGCCGCCGCGGGAGAAGGTCTTGATGGTGTCGTTGGGCATAGCACCGTAGAAACCGGGGATAACGGCGCGCTCGTGTCTCTTGAGCACAGAGGAAAGAATACGGTTCGTTTCCTCTTCGTTGAAGGTGCCGTCCTCATTGAAGAAAATAACGTCGGATGCGTTGATGAAATCGTATCCGAGGTAGTTTGCAAGGATCATCGAGTTGAGATACTCGCCTCTGGAGGCTGCGTAATCGCGGCCTGCACGGCGGCGAAGTGATGTCTTGATCTTCTCGTATTCCTCGGAAAGATCCAAATCGAGACCGAGATCGGAAATTATAGCGTCGAAGCGCTTTCTGATGCCCTCAAAGAAGGGATCGATATCGAGACCGGCGAGAGCCATATCGTGGCACGCGTAAAACATATCCGTGACCTTGGTGTCTGCGGAGAAGCGCTTGCCGGGAGCGGAAGCTACCACGTATCTGCGTTCATCGTCGGATTTTATTATATTATAAACCTTGCGGAACTGGTTCGCGTCGGAAAGAGACGAACCGCCGAATTTAACTGCCTTTACCTGCACGTCCACACCTCTATGTGATGAAAATATCAGTATTCTTTGATTTTTGGTTATTCACTATATTATATGACCGGGCGCGGATTTTGTCAATAACGGTGCCCTTGGCGAAATGCCGTTTTTGTCATTGTATCGCTGCGTTTTTTTAGGAATACGCAATAAAATGAAGAAAAAACCTCCCGGCTGTCATCCGGGAGGCTTTATTTATTTGATGATCACATCAGTTAACGGGACGCGGGCCTCTTTCGCCGAAGGGAGGATGTCCTCCGTGTCCGTGCTCACCGTGACCGCGGTGGCCGTGATGTCCGTGACCTTCGCGGCCTGCCTGAGCTTCGGGTGCTTCAAGCGCATTTTCTGCCTTGGGTCCGTCGAGGGTGTCGTTTTCGTCAACCTCGGTCAGGTAGCGCTTCGCCTGAGTGGAGAAGAGCTCCCAGTAGCGGCCGCGCTTATTCATAAGCTGGCTGTGGTTGCCTTCCTCGATGATCTCGCCGTATTCAAGAACGATGATCTTGGAGGCAACGGTTGCGCTCGACAGTCTGTGAGAAACGAATATTGTGGTCTTATCCTGGCGGAGATTGTCAAACTGATTGAATATCTCCTGCTCGGCGATGGCATCCAGGGAAGCGGTGGGCTCGTCGAGGATAAGGAAGTCGGAATCGGAGTAGAAGGCTCTCGCAATGGAAAGCTTCTGCCACTGACCGATGGAAAGCTCGATGCCGTTTTCTTCGAAATAGCGCATGAGAGGCGTGTTGTAGCCATCGGGAAGCTTTTCGATGAATACGTCTGCGCTGGACTGACGTGCAGCCTCGGTAACGTCGCCTTCCTTATGTTCGTTGAAGATATCACCGAACTGGATGTTCTCGGTAACGTTCACCGCGTATTTACCGAAGTCCTGGAATATAATGCCGAACATCTGATAAAGCTCATCGGTGTTGTATTCGCGGATATCGTGGCCATCCAGCAGGATAACGCCCTCCGTGGGGTCGTAAAGACGTGTCAGAAGCTTGATAAGCGTGGTCTTGCCGGCGCCGTTCAAGCCAACGAGAACGCAGGTCTCGCCCTCCTCGAGCTTGAAATTGATGTTTTTAAGCACCATTCGCTCGGTTCCGGGATAGCTGAAGCAAACGTTTTTGAATTCAATGGTGTGACCGCAGCGGCGCTTCACGTGGCGGGGCTCAGCCAGCTTGTTTTCGGGATCCGCGTCGAGTACGGGACGGATGCGCTTTTCCTCCTTCATGAAGAGGATGAGGTTTTCAATGAAAAGACCGCCCTCGTAAATGGAGGAAACAACGCCGATAAGGCTTGCAACGCCGTGGGAAACGGAGTTCAGCGCGCCTGTGTAGAGCTGATAGTCACCGACAGCAAATGCCTTTGCAAATACCTGCTTAGCAATGAAGAGATAAAGCAGACAGTTTACGACGGTGGAGAACACGGACACGGAAATGTGCCATATGTTTTCATTGATGATCAGGCGCTTGATGCCCGAATAATACTTTTTGAAGGTCTCGCGGAAGCGGGTGATAAAGGTCTCGGAAAGACCGAAAAGTCTGATCTCCTTGACCATATCCTTGTTTACCATCAGGTTGCTGTAATAGTCCATCTGACGGCGGTCCTTACTGCGGCGGCGGATGTAGAAGAAGGTCTTTCTTCTATAGGTGAAGTTGATCACCGCAGAGGGGATGGCAAGCAGGATGACCACGAAGGAGATCCAGGATGCCACGTTGGAAAGGATCACCACGTAGCTGACCATAGTGATAACGGTGGAAACAAGGCTGAAGGTGGATCGCATTATCTGGATCGGACGGGAGCCCGCTTCACGGTTTGCGTTTTCAAGCTTTTCGTAGAAGGAGGGAAGGTCGAAGCTTGCGATATCCACTTCCTTCGCTTTGTTGATTATCTTGACCTTGATATGATTCGTAACTATCTCACCGGAGATGTTGACGAACATATTGTAAAGGCTGGAGATAACGGAGTTGAAAAGCATGTATGAGAACTGAAGGATGAGCAGTGACATGATAACACGCCATCCGTCGGAGGTCGCAGCAGCGTCTGTTATGTTGATGATGAATTTGCCCACCATCGTGTACTGCTCAACGTTCAACGGGTTGATCAGCGAGTTGATAAGGTCGGCTGATATGAGCGAGCCCAAAACGGGTACGACACCGTTGAACACGCTCATGAACATCATCAGGAAGAGAAGCGACGGACGTGCTTCCCACACAAGCTTGAATATGTAAAATAGTCTGAAGGTGAAGCCGTATATCAGCTTCCAGAGGTACATCGGTACTTCTTTAGCGCTTTTCGGCTTCGGAGGTTTTAAGTCATCGTTTCCGTTTCGTCTGCCTCCCCATCCGGGAGGCGGTCCCATCATAGGTCCCATAGATCATCATCCTTTCTTTATTTGACGTAATTTATTTATTGCTGTGTTTTTTCGTTTTGCTTCGCTTCATCGGCAAGACAAAGCTTCGTTAAAAGAGCACCGAGAGCTTCCTTTTCTTGGTCTGTAAGGGGAGAGAAGAAGTCTTCAGCTCTTGCGACCCTCTCTGCGTGCACCTCCTCCGCGGTTTTTTTGCCGGACTCCGTCAGATAAAGACGAAGCTCGCGCTTGTCCTCGGGGGAGCGCTCCCGATAAATGATCCCGTCGGCTTCGAGCTTTGATAAAGCCTCGGAGAGTGACTGCGGGCGGATGGCAAGGCGCTCGGAAAGCTCCTTCTGGGTGATGCCCGCATGCCTCCACAAAACGGAGATCATACGGCCCTTGCCGTGATGTACGTTAAGCGGATGGGACGGCGGAGGTCCGCTATGCTGATGCGGTGTGTCGCCCTGTTTCCGGTGCCCGTGATGTGGCATAAAATCCCTGCGGGAGCTGGCTTCAAGCCGATGCAGAAGCTTCATCAGATCAAATCCTGTCATTTCATGCACCTTTCAAAATTAATCAAGTTCCTTATCATTATTTTACCTCAATAAAGCAGCGCTGTCAAGATAGTAAGGAATCTTATTAATTAATATTTTGAAAATAAATTGACTGTTTGTTAATGAATTGTGAAGTGAGGGGGACATCTTTGCGAAAACTGTAGCAATGCACAAATCGTAGCATAAATTATTGTGAGAAAAGCACATATCACATTTTGAATCCATGTGATAAAATGAAAATGCAAAAAAATTTCCCTTTGGATGAAAGATTTCAAAAGAAAAAGCGACATATATATTATAGGGCGCCGTGAGCGCCCTGCAAAACGAGAAAGGAGGGCAAACCGTGAGCGGATTCCTTTACGAGGACGGAAGGGTGAACTTCCGCAAGATATTCAATCTCATATCGCTTCTGGCACTCTTGATCTTCGTTCTTGCCGTGGTTCTGTACGTTTGTCTCTTTATCAAAAAGCCACTTGAGTATGAAGAGCTCGAGGGCGGCATACGCACCCGTGTGAACGGGACCACCGTCACCTTCGTTGCAACGGCTCCCACAAAGCACGTGAGCTACAGCGGCGGCATCATGCGTAACGCCGCTGAGGACTATTACGACATAGAAAACGGCATCGAATACAGATCCTTTTACATTGAAGGTAAGGCAGCCCTGTGGGGCAAGCTTTTCTCCGTTGAGGAGAACATCCGTGTCAGCAGCTTTTCGGTGAACACCGACGGCAGCGGCATAAGATCAAACGAAACAGACCTGTATAAGACCCCCGAGGACGGCACAGACCAGCTGAAGACGCGCATCAACCGCATTTATTATAAAAACAGCGACGGCACCACTGTTCTTATCTGGTCCCTTGACGGCAACGAATAAAAGAACGGCTCCGCTTTTGCGGAGCCGTATTTTTTATTCGACCGTAACGGTAATGGAAACTTGGCGCTTGTCGCTTGGCAGATCTCTTTCGGGGATCATGTTGAGCAGCGGCTCGCCCTTGGCGTTATAATGCACGCGGTGGATGTAGGTGTTTCTTCTGCCGTCCTGACCGGGCTTCTGCGCGTGATAGGTGATCTTCATCTTTCCGTCGTCATCAACGAAAAACGCATTGTGTCCCGCACCCTCGATCTTCGTAAAGTCAAGCGAGGTCAGCACGGGAGTGATGGTCTTGTGCCAGCTTTTGGGGGAGAGCACGTCGTCGTTTACGTTAACGGTCAGATAGCCCAGCGTGTAGGAGTATCCGCCTGCGGCGCCGCCGGAGTATGCAAGATAAACGCGGTCGCCAACGTAAATGGGGTAGGGACCTTCGTTGTTAACGGTGCCGCTCTGGTTTTCCCAGCCGTAAAGAGGCCGTGCGATGAGGACGGGATCGCTTATGAGCCTGTAGGGATCGTCGGGTGAGATCTCGCCCACGTATATCATAGAGCCCGAATCGACGGGATTGAAGGTGCGCTGGGACCAGGCGTAGTAGTGCCGTCCCGCCGCCTTAAAATATGTCATATCGAGAGTGATCTTTCCCGAAACAAGATACGTGCCGTCCTTTTTCATAACGCGGACGGGATCGTACCAGGAATCGGGTGAGAGCAGGTCGCCGCCCTTATATTTCATAAGCTGTGACTGCGGTCCCCAAACCTTTCCGCCGATAGCGAAAAGAATGTAAAGCTCGCCGCCGATAACGTGGAATTCCGGTGCCCAGAAGGTCTGTATGTGGCCTTTTTCCTCGTTGTAGGGCAGGATGCAAACGGGATAGTTCCCCTCGGCAAAAAGCTCCTCGGGAGTGTCAGCGGCGGCAAGATAAAGCCCCACGTTGCCGGTGTTGTCGTTCGTTGCGAGGAAATACCACTTGCCCTCCCAATAAAAGAGAGTCGGGTCTGCAAAGCCGTGAATGCAGGGCATGGGATATTCCTTTTCGAATATCTCTCCGGTCACCGTGAACGTGCCCTTGCCCGTAATGGCGCTCTTATCCCAGATAACGGTCTTTTCGTCGTATGAGCCGTCCGAATAGCGGCAGCGCGCCTTCAGAGAATCAAGCTCAGCCGCATCAGCCAACGTAACCGACTCGGGAAGCTCTGCCTTCATGAAGCGGAGAGGGATGTATCTGTCCACCACTCCGCGCAAAAGATCAATGGAGAGGGGCGCCACCGCCTCAGCCTTTTCGTAAAGACTGCCGTATTCCTTCCGTGAAACGAGACCGCACTCGCAGAAATCGCAAAGGTCGGCAGTTTTCCAGAGCCATATAAGGTCGGGATAAACCTGATTTCCCTTCGGGTCAACGTATTCGGCGAAAATATAGTATTCACCATCCCGATAAAGGATGCGCGGCTCCGCGGCGCCTCTTTCGAGGATACCGTTTTGGTCGCTTATCTCAGCCTTTGGGAAAAGCATGCCGTAATTATTGTTAAGGGGGGTGTACGTATCCCCGTCGAGACTGACGGCGAAGTGAACGCTCTGTGCCAGCGCGGAGGGGTACGTCCGTTTGTCAACGATATCGCGTGTGTAAGCCTTTATGAATGCCATGGTGGATATCCTCCGGATGTTATCTTATGTTTTGATTTTACTTCCTCAAAAAAGCGCCGTCAATACATATCCATACAAAATAGAGGACAATTTTTATGGTATAATGAAAATAAAGTGAAAGATATCGGCGAAAAACCGTACATATATAGTGAAAGGCGCTGTGAACGCTCAAAGGAAACGTTGCGGCGAGGACGAAAATGAAAGATGAAAGGATAATAGAGCTGTTCTTCGCGCGAAGCGAAGCCGCCATAACGGAGCTTGCGGACAAATACGGCAGGCTATGCTTGCGTGTGGCAGAAAACGTAACGGGCAGCCGCGAGGACTCCGAGGAATGCTGCAACGACGCATACCTTGCCGTGTGGAATTCCATTCCGCCGGAGCACCCAAAGTCCCTGTCCGCGTACCTCTGCAGGATCGTGCGGAATTTAGCTCTCAAAAAACAGTCGTATAACAGGGCAGATAAACGAAACAGCGAATATTCCGCCTCCCTCGACGAGCTTTTTGTCTCCCTCACGGAATCGAACGGCATCGACGAGGAGCTGACGGCATCGGAGCTTTCCCGCGCCATAAACGGATTTTTGGACCGTGAGCGCGGAGTTGACAAGGAGCTTTTCGTGAGGCGGTATTACCTATGCGAATCCGTCGCCGCAGCGGCAGCGGCAATGTCCATAAGCACGAACAAGGCGTCCGTGCGGCTTTCACGCCAGCGGGAAAGGCTTGCCGCATACTTAAGAAAGGAGGGCTATACTGTATGACGAGAGAAACACTTGCATCGGCACTTTCAATGATAGAAGAGCGCCACGTTGCATACGTTACCGACAGGGAAGCGGGCGGAGCATACGCACCCCGAGAGACCGGCACCCCCGGCTACATTATCGGCACAACGGCCGATACGGTGAAGAACGTGCTTTCAGTTGCCGCCTGCGTTGTCGTCGCCATTGCCGTCGTCATCGCGTTTATCCTGATGCGCCAGAGCATCACACCTCCTCCCGCAGACACCTCCACCGACGCGGAGACCGTCACCGACACCGCCGCCCCCCACGAATCAGAGACGAAAACCGAATCCGAAACGGAAACGGAGACGGAAACGGAGACAGAAACGGAGACAGAAACGGAAACGGAGACGGTGACGGACGAGCCGGAGGAAGACCTGATCGTTGCTCCCGAAGGGTATCAGGTCGTGTGGAGATGCACGTCGGTGATATTAGTTTCAGCTGCTGATGGAAGCAAAATGACTACAAGGGAGAAT
>JAZMZX010000095.1:0-5566 GCA_045586225.1 Eubacteriales bacterium | reverse complement strand
CCGCTTGGCCTCCGACTTGCTTCGCCGTCACCTTCGCAACGTCGGGAGTGTCTCTTGCTGTCACAAGGCTCTGCGCCGAAACGGTGGTCACTGCTCCCCCGGGCAAAGCCGCGGGAAGGCTTCGCAGCATCGCCGTCACCTCGCTTCTGTACGCAGGCTTTTTCGGAGGGGCGGCCGGCGGTGCCCTGTATTTTGGCGCAGATGCCATCGCAGAGCATATGCTGGGCGACGTGAGAACGGCAGAGTCTCTGCGGATCATGGCGCTGACTCTGGTGCCCGTCTCTGCCGCAAGCGCTCTTTCGGGCTATTTCAACGCCGCAAGACGCGTTTACAAAAACGCTGCCGCACAGATAGCAGGTCAGGCGCTGAAGATAGGAGTCACCGCCGCCGCATTCGGCCGCCTTCTGCCCGGAGGCGCCGAAAACGCCCTCCTTGCCGTTGCCCTCGGCAGCCTTGCCTCGGAGGTGGGGAGCACACTCATCCTTTTTGCTCTGTGGCTCCGGGATAAAAGAAGACATTACGGCAAAAACGCCGCATCCACACCTGCGGACGGAGAGCCCGCCTCCCGCGGCAGAGGCACCGAAATGCGTTCGGATACCGTGGCCGAGGCAGGACGGAGCCTTTGCGCCGCCGCGATACCCGTTGCCCTTTCCGCATACGTGCGAAGCGGACTTGTGACCCTTGAGCACGTGCTCATCCCGAGAGGGCTTGAGAAATGCGGCATCCCGTACGGGAGCGCTCTGGCCTCCTACGGCACCCTGCAGGGCATGGTGATGCCCGTTATCCTTTTTCCCTATGCGGTGCTGGGCTCGTTTTCATCCCTTCTGGTGCCGGAGCTTTCCATCTGCCGCGCAAGAGGGGAAAGGGAAAGGATACGGCATATATCGAGGATGGTGTTCAGAGCCACCCTCATATTCGCCGTGGGCACGTCCTCCATCCTTATGGCCTTTTCGCAGGAGCTGGGGCTCGCCCTTTACGGAAGCCGGGAGGCGGGAGACTATATACGTCTGCTTGCCCCCGTTATCCCCGTGATGTATCTTGACACCGCCGCCGACAGTATGCTGAAGGGGCTGGGCCGGCAGCTTTTCTGCATGCGGGTGAACGTTATAGATGCGGCTCTTTCCGTTGTGATGGTGTGGCTTTTCGTCCCTCTTTGGGGAGTCAGAGGATACGCCGCCGTGACAATCATCTCGGAGCTGATAAACGCCTCCGCCTCCATCCTGAAGCTCCTTTCCGTGGCAGACGTGAGGGCGGAGCTTGGCAAATGGCTCCTCCGCCCCCTTGCAGCCGCTGTCCTTGCCTCCGCAGGGGTACGTTTCCTGGCAGACTCCTGCAAGCACGGCGGCGGCCGCGTGACGCTGATGATAATAGCCGCCGCGGCACTGTATTTTGCTTTTCTCGGCATAACGGATTCGGTGGGAAGGGAGGACGCAGAATATCTTTGCGGACTTCTGAAGGGAAGCCGCCCCCGCAAAAGGGAGAGGGAAAAGGGATGAAAAATCCCCGCGAAAATTTTCGCTCTCCCTATTGCAAAATCAAAATCCTTGTGATATACTATCGTAGTCACATAAATACGGCGCCATAGCCAAGCGGTAAGGCAGAGGTCTGCAAAACCTTTATCCCCGGTCCGATTCCGGGTGGCGCCTTAAAAACAAAAGCGGTACGCAAAGCGTGCCGCTTTTTGTTTTTAACCCGAAGGGCGGAATCGGACCTTTACGATAGGCACGGAGTGCCGTCCGGGTGGCGCCGAACCCGAATGCGAAACGCCACACAAAATATTGACCCATACCTGCAAGTGTGCTATACTGAAATCGGAAAGGCGGTATCATTATGAAAATAAAGGAAATGGATAAAATCGCAAAGCACTTTGATAAATATTTTGAGCAAGCCGATTCCATGGTTATGCATCCTATTGTTGATAACGGGTTTCACGTTGACGTTCTTTTATATAAGCCAAACGATAAGTATCCTTTTTGGAAGCTTGTGACTATGGGGGCAAGCGATTATAAAATGCCGCCCGTGTCCAATACAGTTTCTCAACATAATGAATACATTATGTTTGTTCACCCTGATGAAGATCTGGAAGATCAAAAGGTTGCAAGTTGGTACTTTAATAAATTAGTAACGGTCGCCTCTTTTGCCCATGACAATCAATGCCACATCACTTACGGGCATAGCTTTGAATGGCAGAACGATCATCCTGACGATGAAATGGTTGCGGCATTTATTGAGCTTCCACAGATCATAGAAACGGTTGAAATATTGCGTTGTAAAACAGGCATGCTAAAAACCGTTGCCTGCCTTCAAGTCGTTTTGCTCAACAAAAACGATCTTGCAAAGTTGATGGAGATTGGTCCGCAGGCGTTCAGTGAGTACTTATATCCGGATAGTGATGAGCCGCCGCATTTTCTTTCCGAAAGGCATAGAAGTGATAACTTCTGAACGGCATCTTTTTTGTCAACACGTTTCAATGCAAACGCACCCGACAGGGTGCGTTTTTTGCGTTGCGGGAGCCGCCTAACATAGAAACGGGTCTGATGTCGGGCAGCGAAGCGAAACCGCCCGAAGCAAACCCCGTCGGACGCCCTCGCCTTCCCCCGCGGCGCATTGACACTTGAGCTTTCTCTTTGTTTGTGATAATATGATGTTGCATGGGTGAGGCGCTGCTTTTGCGCCATCTCCGGAATCAAATCAACTGAAAGGTGCCATAATGGACTATCTCAAAAAGCTCCACTATCATTTCAAGCCCCAAAAGGGCTGGGTCAACGACCCTAACGGACTCGTATACTTCAACGGGTACTATCACGTGTTCTATCAGCACGCCCCCGACTATGAGACCCCCTGGCACCAGCCCATGCACTGGGGCCACGCACGGACGAAGGACTTCCTCACCTGGGAGGAGCTTCCCGTGGCTCTTTATCCCGACAGAGAATACGACAGCGGCGGCTGCTGGTCCGGCACCGCAACGGTGAAGGACGGCGAGCTCTGGCTCATTTACGCCTCGATCCGGGGAGAAACGGGCGCGCAAACGGTGAGCGTTGCCCGCTCCGCCGACGGCATACACTTCGAAAAGTATGAGGGCAACCCCGTTATCCGTCACTATCCCGAGGAGGGCGGCCCCGATTTCAGAGATCCTGCCGTGTGCTTTGTCAACGGCGAATATTACTGCGTTATGGCAACGGGAAATCCTCGCGACAGGGCAGCCCGCCTGCTTTTATATAAAAGCTCCGACCTTTTCGCATGGGAATACCGTGGCGTGATGAGCGAATGGGGCGAGTCGAAATTTGCGGAGTGCCCCTCCTTTGTGCCCGCAGAGCCCTTTTATATGCTCACCGCATCCGTTTGCCCCCTTCATGAAAGACACTATTTTTCCGTGATGTTCGGCGACTTTGCCGAAGGTAAATTTATCGAGCGGTACCGCGCCCGGGTGGACAAGGGCCCCGATCAGTATGCAGGGCAGGCCTTCCGCGACCATAAGGGCAGAAATCTTCTGATCTCGTGGATACCGGGCTGGGAATACAGCGGTCTTGCAGAGAAAAACGTGGGGTGTATGTCCCTGCCCCGTGAGATAAAGCTGGAAAACGGCGTTATCACTGCCTATCCCATAGAGGAGCTCATACATCTTCTGAAGGACGAGGACCCGGCCCTGCGAAGAACGGAGAGGGGCTTTGTCATCGAAAGGACGGGCAGGGAGCCCGTTATATACGAGGGCGACGTACGCGACCTGAAGATCCTGCGCGACGAATATATCCTTGAGGTCTACGTAAACGGCGGACGCGAGATATACACCGCCCTTTTGTAAAAGCCGACCCCCCGCGCTTTCAAGTGCGGGGGATTTTTTGTATAAAAAATGCAAAAAAACACAAGACACTTTCGGCTTGTGTATTGATATTGTCCATATTAATATGATATAGTATGTATGCAAAGAGCTTTCGCCTTTTGGCGGAAGCTCAAAATGACTTTTGAAAGAGGACTTCTCGCTATGAAAAAAGAAAAAGCGCTTGACGCAAACGGAAAGCGTAAATTCGGTATGCGCGATAAGATCGCGTACGCAGCCGGCGACCTCGGCTGCAATATGAGCTTCTCGCTCAAGAGCACGGTACAGACCTTCTGGCTCGTTTATATGATGCTTGAAACGGGTCTGCTCTCCATCCTTCTCCTTCTCGTTCAGATCTGGGACGCTGTAAACGACCCCATGATCGGATCCCTCATCGACCGCGATACGAAGCCCTATAAGCACGGTAAGTTCAAGAGCTACATATTCGTGGGCGCCTGCGGTCTGCTCGTTGGCGGCGCGGCTGTGTTCCTCCCTTTCCCCAATGCAGATGTATGGCTCAAGGCCGTTCTCTTCGTTGTCGGTTACGTTATCTGGGACGCATTCTACACCATCGCGAACGTTCCCTACGGCTCCATGCTCTCCCTCGTAACCACAGACAAGGCTCAGCAGGCTGAGCTTTCCACCTGGCGCTCCATCGGCTCCATCGTCGGAAACCTTCTCCCCAATATGATCCTCCCCGCGCTTATCTGGAAGGATATCGTTTACGACGGCAGCGAAGGCTTCTTCGACAATTTCTTCAAAAAGGTAGTTCTCCCCGAGGGCGTTGATGAATCCCTCTTCCATACAAATCCTCTCACAAACAAAGCCTACGAGGTGGGCGAAGCTATTATCAACCCCCTCACAAACAAGGTAACTCAGGAGCTTCTCGGCGAAAGAGTGTTCTGGGCAGCGCTCATCATGGGCATTCTCGGCTTCGTCTCCTTCCTCATCATGCTTAAGTTCATCACCATCCGCGTTGACGAAAACTCCGTTAAGACAAACGAAGGCGGCGAAAAGATCAACATAATCAAGGCGTTCGGCAAGTTCGTGAAGAACCGCCCCGCAGTAGGCGCAACTCTCGCCGCTATGGGTATGTTCCTCGGCATGAACGCGGCAACCACCGCCACCACCATCATGTTTGCCACCTATTTCGGCATGGCATCCCTCTCCGGTATCGTTCAGGCGGTCGGCTTCCTCCCCTCCATCCTCTTTATCCCCTTCATCAAGAAGATAGTAGTCAGATTCGGTAAAAAGGAAGCATCCGTTTTCGGTGCCATCGTTTCCCTCGTGGGCGCCGTTATCATGATGATATTCCCCCTCGTTCCCTTCGAGTTCGCACTCCCCGTATATATGGTCAGCCTCGTTATCTACGGCATGGGCATGGGTGTTTACACCTGCGTTTCCTGGGCTATGATGTCTGACGCCATCGACTATAACGAATGGAAGTTCGGCACAAGAGAGGAAGGCACCGTATACGCACTCCACTCCTTCTTCCGTAAGCTGGCGCAGGGCATCGGCCCCTCCGCTGTGCTCCTTATCATGGGCGCTCTCGGCTACGTTGAAAAATACGGCACAATGCTTCAGAGCGCAGAGACCGCATACAATATGTGCTGGCTCGTTGCAGGACTTTACATGTTCAGCGCAGTGCTTCAGTTCATCGGTCTTGCAGTTATCTACAACATCGACAAAAAGACTCTTGAGAAGATGACGGCAGAGCTCGGTCACGGCACCGAAAACGCCGCAGAATAA
>JAZMZX010000094.1:0-17204 GCA_045586225.1 Eubacteriales bacterium | reverse complement strand
CATTTATTTCATTTTTCGTTCAATGCCAAACGAAATTTTCGGGAAGATTCGGGAAGCTTACCTTTTTAAGGCATCCGGTAGGACAGCTTTCGGTGCAAAGTCCGCATCCGGTACACTTGGTGTAGTCTACAACGGCGCAGTTGTCGATAACCTTGATGGCACCGTCAGGACAGACCTTTTCACACTTTTTGCATCCGATGCAGGCGTTTTCGCACTTTCCTCTGGCAACGGCACCGCGTTCGGTGTTGCTGCAGGTGACCACAACGCGCTCAACGTCCGGAATAATGTCGATGAGCCCGTGGGGGCAAGCCTTCGCGCAAAGTCCGCAGCCCACGCACTTTTTCGTTTCAACGCGGGCAAGTCCGTTTTCGATCACGATGGCATTCTGAGGGCAAACGGCGGCGCAATCGCCGTAGCCGAGGCACCCCTGCGTGCACTCCCACTTTCCGTTATAAAGCAGGCTTGCGGCGCGGCAGGAGCCGATGCCCTCGTAGGTGTATTTTTCCTTTGAGATATTGCAGTTGCCCATGCACTTCACGAAGGCGACCATTTCAACGACGTTTGCAAATTCGACGCCAAGGGCTTCGGAAACGTCCTTTGACACTTTATCGGCGCCGGGAATGCAAAGATTCGTGCGGGTCTCGCTTCCGTTTGCAAGAGCTTCGGCATAGCCGTCGCAGCCCGGATAGCCGCAGGCGCCGCAGTTTGCGCCGGGCAGGCACTCGCGCACAGCCGCCAGCCTTTCGTCAACGGGAACGCTCATATATTTCGATGCTAAAACCAGGATAAGGGCACAAAGAGCACCTATACCGAAAAGCACCAGAGCAGCATATAAGATCGGTGTCATATCGTCCACCCCCTATCAGCCGAACATATTGTCCGCCATTCCCGTGAAGCCCATAAAGGTCATAGACGTAAGGGCGGCGGCAACAAGGGTTATGGGCAGTCCCTCAAAGCACTTCGGCGGCTTTGCGCGGAGCAGCGCACGGCGCACGCCGGAGAAAAGGATGAGAGCGAGGGAGAATCCCAGCGCGGCGGCAAAGCCGTCAACGCAGGATTCTATGAGGTTATAATCGTTTTCGATGTTCAGAAGGGTCACCGCCAGAACGGCACAGTTTGTGGTGATAAGAGGGAGATAAATGCCAAGCGAGCGGTAAAGGGGCTTCATAAACTTGCGGAGCACTATCTCAACGAACTGAACGAGCGTTGCTATAACGAGAATGAAGATGATCGTGGAGAGATACTCAAGCCCGAAGGGCACCATAAAATAGGTGTATATCAGGTATGTGGCGGCGGAGGCCAGTGTCATAACGAATATAACGGCGCCCGACATGCCGAGGGAGGATTTCAAGTCCTTTGAAACTCCCAGAAAGGGGCAGATGGCAAGATACTGCACTAAAACGTAGTTCTCGGTGAAGACCATCATAAACATGATGGAAAGCAGCTTCATAAAATCCGTCATATCTTCTCCTCCTCTCCCTTTGCCTTTTCACAGCCGCCGTGGCATGCGGCGCAGTTTCCGTCGCAGCCAAGCTTGGGCTCGAATTTTTTGCCGCGGCGGGCGAGGATCCACACAAGGCCTGCCATAACGCAGCCATACGTGAAAAATCCGCCGGGGGTACCCGTCATTATGGATATCTGATATCCCTCGGGAATGATGCGGAAGCCGGCAACGGTGCCGTTTCCGATAAGCTCGCGGATGAACGCCATAAACGTAAGGCTCACCGTGTAGCCTATGCCCATTCCGAGGCCGTCGAAAAAGCTGTCGATAACGCTGTTTTTGGAGGCAAACATCTCGGCTCTGCCAAGAACGATACAGTTAACGACGATCAGCGCCAGAAAGATGCCAAGCGTCTCGTAAAGTGATGGAAGGAATGCCTCCACCACCATTTCAACCACCGTTACGAAGGTGGCAACGATAACTATGTAGCAGGGGATGCGCACACTTGCGGGGATCACACGGCGGAGCGCCGAGATAACGACGTTTGAGCACACCAGAACGAAGGTGAGCGCCGCACCCATACCGAGGCTTCCGATCACGGTGACGGAAACCGCCAGCACGGAGCAGCATCCGAGAATGAGTATCAGAACGGGATTCTCTTTAACGATACCGTTCACGAGAATTTTCAGTTTGTTTTTCATTCCGCGCCGCCTCCTATGCTTTCGTATACTCTGAAGGCTTCATTCACGCAGGCCTTGACGGCGTTGCTGGAATAGGTGGCCTGAGCGATAACGTCGACTCTGTCGGCGGACCCGCCGAGGCCGATAAACCTGGAAACGTAGCTTTCAAGAGCGGTCTTGCTGCCAATGCCCGCCGTTTCCTTGGACGCGTCAACGGAAAGCGCCTTGACCTTCCCCTCCGTGTCCAGACCAACGGTGACACTTACGGATTTATATCCCTTTTTGGTGACGGAAACCACGTAACCCACAAGGCTTCCGTTGCCGTCCAGTCCCTTGTGGACTCCCGTAACGCCGTCGTCGTTTTCGTATTCAACAGGCTCGAAATCAACGGCATCGGGAAGAACAGCAAGGCGGGTGGCCTTTGCCCTTTCCTCGGCATTGCGGAGGATGATGGGCTCCGTTACGGCGTTTGTGACGCCGAGGATAACGCCCACGAGGGCACATATCAGAACGAGAGTTGCGAAGGGTCTTATCATATTCTTCATTTCTTCGCACCTCCGAAGGGCTTCGTGCGGCACACAGCATCAATATAAGGCGTGATCACGTTCATCAGAAGGATGGCGAAGGAAACGCCCTCCGAGCTGTTTGCAAACATTCTTATCATCACGGTGATAAAGGCGCAGCCGATACCGAAAACGGCTCTGCCCTTCTCGGTCGAGGGTGTTGTAACGTAGTCCGTTGCCATATAAACGGCACCGAAGAAAAGTCCGCCAGAAAGGATGGCTGCCAGAGGATGAGGCACGCCCATTATCCAGGAAAGGAGGAATACGCCGCCTATGTATACGACAGGAATGGTGGGCGTTATAACGCGGCGGACGAGAAGATAAACAAAGCCTATCATAATGGCAATGGCGCAGGTCTCACCGAGAACGCCGCCGTGTGTTCCGAAAAGGAGCATGGGCAGGTCCTTGGTGTTCACCGTGTGGGCAATGAGAAGAGGCGTTGCCGTTGTAACGAGCTCGGGACGCGTTTTCACGAGATGGGAAGCAAAATCGGTCAGGTGGCCCGAATAATCCGTCATATTCGCAGTGAACGAGAAGAACATCACGATCCTTCCCACAAGGGCAGGATTCATAAAATTGCAGCCGAGGCCGCCGAAAAGCATTTTTGCAACGATTATCGCCGTGGCGTCGCCAACGATGAGCTGCCACACCGGCATCGTAACGGGCACGTTGCAGGCTATGATGATGCCCGTCACCACGGCGGAGAGGTCGCCCACCGTTACGGGCTGCTTCATAAGCTTATTCCACAAAAACTCCAGAAGAACGCACGCGGCAACGGATACCGCAGTGAGATAAAGCGAACGCCATCCGAAAATAACGACCGAGGCCAGAGTCACCGGCATCAGCGCTATGATAACGTCCAGCATTACGTTTCGCGTGGTATATCGGGATCGCACGTGAGGCGAAACACCGACCGTCAACAGATCCATAATCTATTATTTTCCCCTTTCTGTGTTCTTCCGCCGTCAGGCTTTTTGCTTTGCATTATATGCCTGAAACTCAGCCTTAGCCAGCTTGTTTTCGGCAACGATAGAGCGCCCTGCGGGGCAGATATAGGAGCAGCATCCGCATTCCATGCACAGATTCACCTTCAGCCGCGCAAGCTCTGCTCCGTCCTTTGCGGCGAGAGCCGCCGATATGGCGGGCGGATTAAGCGAAAACGGACAGTGGCGGATGCATCTGCCGCAGCGGATGCAGGCCGTTTCGGGAAGCGGAGCCGCTTCCTTTTTGTCAAGCGCCAGAATGGCGTTGGTATTCTTAAGCACGGGCATATCGAGGGAATAGACCGCGATGCCCATCATAAGTCCGCCGTAAAGCACCTTGGCGGGATCGGAGGAAAAGCCGCCGCAGAAATCGAAAACGTCTCCAAGGCTCGTGCCGATGGGGACGATAACGTTTTTGGGCTCCTTCACGGCGCGGCCGTCCACGGTGACGCATTTTTCTGTCAGCGGCATGCCCGTTTCAAGGAAGCTTTCCAGCACGGCGAGGGTGGAGCAGTTGATGACAACGGAGCCCACGTCGATGGGGAGCTTGCCCTCGGGCACCACCTTGCCCGTTACGTTATATATCAGCACCTTTTCGCCGCCCTGAGGGTAAACGGACGGCAGTGCTCTCACCTCCACCTCACCGATGCCGGCGGTGACCCGCTTCATTTCGGCGATGGCTTCGGGCTTATTCTTTTCAATGGCAATAATGATCTTCTTTGCGGCGAGATATTTCACGAGAGTCCCGCAGCCGCGGGCGATCAGCTCCGATCTTTCGAGCATGGTACGCGTGTCGCTTGTTATGTAAGGCTCACACTCGGCACCGTTTACGATGATCTCCTTTATGCGGCCAAGGTCGCCCACCGCAAGCTTTGCGGCGGTGGGAAATCCGGCGCCGCCGAGCCCGACGATGCCGCCCTCACGCACAGCGGAGATAAAGCTTTCGTAATCGTTCACCTCAGGCGGTTTAACGTCGGGGCCGGTCTCCATAAGTCCGTCGGATTCGATAAGCACAGCGGGACAGGTGCGTCCGTTAGGCGCCAGAAATTCTGTTATCTTCTTGACGGTGCCGGAAACGCTTGCATGAACGTTTGCGCTGATCGCGCCTGCAGCCTCGCCTATAAGAGTGCCAACGTAAACGTGATCTCCGGGGGAAACGACACACCTTGCAGGGGCGCCGATATGCATCGACAGGGGAATCGTTACCGTTGCAGGCGACGGCATGCGCACCGATGCCTTGGCAGCTGTGTTTTTCAAATGCGGCGCGTGAACGCCGCGAACCTTCCATCTGAACATATCAAATCTCGCTTTTCTGTGTATTATAACCATATTATACGCAATTTCTTCACGTAATATTGTATTATAATATCATCTGTTTGTCAACCGAGATTAACGGCGCCGCGCTGCATAATCGGTTGTATTTTTCAAAAAAATATGTTACAATGACCTAACGATAAAAAGTGGAGGTGTACTGTGAGAATATTCCGCGAGCCTTTTCCCGCGATCAAAGAAAAAGTATCGGCTGTTGCTCTCGGCACTTTCGACGGAGTGCACCTGGGGCACAGAGCTGTGATAGAAAAAGCCGTCCGTCTTGCGGAGGCTGAAGGCGGAGATGCCGCCGTGTGGTGCTTTTCCCGCCCGCCGCGCTTCTTTTTCAGTGAATCAGCCGATTTTCTCCTTTCGGCTCCCGAAGAAAAAGCAGCCGCCATCGAATCGCTCGGCGTGAGCCTTCTGGTGATGCCGGATCCGGATGCTTCCCTTTTTTCCGTCAACGCTGAGGAATTTCTCAAAAGGCTGGTAGCCTCACTCTCCCCCGCCCACATCGTTTGCGGCTTCAATTACCGCTTCGGCAAAGGCGCTCTCGGCACCCCCGAGCTTATGAATAGCCTGCTTGAGCCCATGGGCATCGGCGTCACCGTTGTGCCTGCCGTCACGGAGGACGGCGGCATCCCCGTCAGCTCCACGATGATACGCCAGCGCATGAAGGAGGGCAAGGACATTTCGGATCTGCTGGGAAAATGATATTATTCAATTGCATAACATGATTTCCGCGCACAAAAAAGAGCCGCTCCCGTGAGCGGCTCTTTTTATTGATTTTTGCTGATTTTACAAGGCTTTTTCTTTGTTATGCGATTGCCTTATATCTTCATGGAATCCTCAACGTTGAGAACGAAAACGGTGGCACCGCCAACCTTGACCTCACCTGCGATGGAATCGGGGCGAAGTCCGCGTCCGAAGGACTCGGTGGGAGTAACGACCTGCTTTCTTGTGGTGCAGTATTTCTTGAGGATGCTCTTGACCTCCTCAACCTTCTCGTCATCGGTACCGATAAGGAGAGTGGTGTTTCCCACCATAAGGAAGCCGCCGGTGGTGGAAAGCTTCGTTACGAAGAAGCCGCGCTCGGTGAGTGCAGAGGAAGCAACCGCGCTGTCATCGTTGTTTACAATAGCAAGTAAAAGTTTCATATATCATTCTCCATTCAAAGTTAATTATAAATAATCGTCAAGGAATCCGCGGCTCTTTCTGTCGATGGCGTTGATATCAGGTATCTCGTATCTGTTATCGTCGTTATCGCGGAAAAGAACTCTCACGCCGTACATGAGCTTCACCTGATGCACGACATTTCGCACCTCGATGGTGCAGGGGCCGCGGTCGGTCTCGCAAAAGAATTTGATCACGCCGAATTTTTCGGAGGAGCCTGTGATCCTCTCCACCTTCGGCACGTGATAGTACTCGTTCAGGCATCCTTCAATGATGCGGCGCTCCTCGGGGGGAAGCGTCGCAAGGTCTCTGATGATGGCGATCTCCTCGCCGTCGTCGTTCAGAAGGGTTATATACTTCGTCATACCCGTTGTGGGGAAAAGCCTGCGGGGCTCGAGATGAGTGAATTTTTCGCCCGTATAAAGGGTCATATCAACGAAGGTTATGTCCGTGCGCTCAAAATGAGCGATATCGTTATCAATGTATATGCGTGCCATTATTCAAACCTCTCTTCCTCTTTGCTCTTTTCCACCTGAGCGGACATCTTCTGGATCTCAACGAGACGCCAGTATTTGCCCTTCGCAGCAAGGAGCTCCTCGGGAGAGCCCATTTCAAGGATCTCGCCCTTGTCAACGACGATTATCTTGTTTGCCTTGCGGAGTGTGGAAAGTCTGTGGGCGATCATAATGGTGGTGCGTCCGCTTATGAGACGCTCGATAGCGCCCTGAATGAGATTCTCGGTCTCGGAGTCAACGGCTGCCGTTGCCTCGTCAAAGAAGAGTATGCTGGGATTCTTGAGCACCGCTCTCGCAATGGAGAGACGCTGGCGCTCACCGCCGGAAAGACCCGTGCCTCGCTCACCGAGGACGGTATCGTATGCGTCGGGCATACGAGCGACGAACTGATGGGCATTTGCAACGTCTGCGGCGTGGATGACCTGCTCAACGCTGGCATCGGGTGTACCGTAGGAAATGTTATTGAATATCGTATCGTGGAACATCATCGGCTCCTGCTGAACGTAGCCGATCTCACCGCGGTAATACTCCATATCGATGGTCCTGATGTCCACGTCGTCCATAAGGATCTCGCCGTCATAGCCGTCGTAGAAGCGCATCAGCAGATTAATGATGGTGGACTTACCCGAACCGGTCGTGCCCACGATACCGACGATGTCGCCGGGCTCAATAACGAAATTGACGTTCGAAAGTGCCTTCTTGGATCTGTCGAAGGAGAAGCTTACGTTGCGGAATTCGATCTTACCGCGCATACGGTCCAGCACCTTGCCTTCAACGGCGGTGCTTTCGGGCTCCGCATCGATTATATCGAGGATGCGCTCCATTGCCGCCAGCGAGCTCTGGTAGGAGTCGTTGAAGTTGGCAAAGAAGTTTACGGGTCCGTAGAACATGGACGTGTAGGAAATAAAGGAAACGAGAAGACCTGCCGAAATGAATTCGGGATTCTCGATAACGAGGCGTCCGCCCACTGCCCAGATAAGCAGCGAGCCCATGGTGATAACGAAGGAAACGATATGAGGGAACGCGATCGTTATACGCGCGCTCTTTATGTCTGTCTTCAGCCATTCGTCGTTATAGCGGTCAAAGGTGTCCGTGGAGCGGCGCTCGTTCGTGAAGCTTTTAACCACGCGGATACCGGGGAGATTGTCCGTCAGAATAGAGGTGACGGCACTCCAACGGCGCCATATCTTGCGATAGTAGGGGCGGATCTTTTTTCCGAAGATCCTTGATCCCACGGCAATAAAGGGAACGGGAATAAGGGAAAGAAGCGTAAGCTGCCAGTTCATGCAGAGCATGATGACGATGATTCCGATAAGGGTGAAAAGCTGGACCACCACTTCCTGCGTGATCCTGAGCACGAAGCCCTGTATCGTTGCCGTGTCTCCGCTGATACGGTTGATAACGGAGCCTGTGGAGGTCTTATCATAAAACTTCATGGGAAGGTACTGAGCCTTGCGATAAACGTCGCTTCGCAGGCTTCGCACCATTTTGTCTCCGCACACACGGAGCATATAGGAGCGCACCATACCGATACCGTACTGGATGAGGTATGCGCATATCAGCGTTAAAACGACGCCCGTCAGCGCGCCCTTATCTCCGCCGGGAAGGACCTTATCGACCAGATGACCCGTCATATAGGGAGGGATCATTGCCATTGCGGTGGTGAGTCCCGAAAGGAAAAGGCAGATAAGAAGCGTGTACTTATGAGGAAGCACATATCTTGAGATCTTTTTGATCAGCTTGTTTTTCGACTGGCAGTAAATGCAGTCGGCACCGGGACGCACAAGAGAGCGTCCGCACTTGGGGCAGAAATGGTTTTGCCGTTCGATAACGGCATCCACAACGTCGAGGGCTGACATAACGTCGGCATTCTCGTCCGATGCCATTGACGACACAAACTGCGCCGCAGCATCGAAAAGCGAGGCGGACTTATAGGAAAACCGCATGAAGTTCTCCGTAGTCCCGTCATTTTTTGTGATAACGAACACCGCGTTTCCGTAGTTTCGTTTCACACGGCATTGCTTGATCTCCGAGAACGGGATCCTTGAAAAATTGTTGTTTTCGTCGATGGAATAGGCTGCTCTGTCACTGACGGAAAGATAGTTGAGAGCATATCGGCTTGCGCCGTTAAGATCTGCCGTCATAACGAACAGAAGCTTCTCGCCATCCGCAACAACCTTTTCAACTGTCGCCCGTTCGTCTTCTGTCAAGACTCTGTTACAAAGATATCCGGTCGTGTCCTGATTGCTCATAATGCGATAATACCTCGTTCTTTCGTACCTTTTCGAAAGATTCTTTCGCAATATAAAATTTTCTCGGAAAGGCACCGCCTTCACTCGATGCCATTATACAATCCCACCTTTCACAAGTCAACCGACAATGCAAAAAAAGATCCATCATTTTACACAAAAATACGTGCCGTTTTTTGTGCACATTAACGCAGAAGCGCGCCTGTGCTCCCCAATACGACGAAAGGCGCAAAAAGTCGGAGATTATCCTTGCCGTCTTTTCAACTCGCACTTGACATCACCTGACAGGTGGAGTACAATTATAGACAATATTTGTGATATCAAAGGACGCAACTTCAATGTTCTATTACGAGAAAAGAGAAGAGATAAACAAAGCCTGGTTTGCGCTTGAGGAGGCAGACGATCTTTCGTTCCCCCGCCATCTTCACCGCTGGTATGAGATAATAGTGGTCCTTGAGGGCGAGCTTGACGTTATCGTGAACGACGTGGTCTACACCCTCCGCGAAAACGACTCTCTTTTCATATTCCCAAACAGAATACATCAGCTTATATGCAGAAGCCACAGCAAGCACAAGCTCTGCCTTATCAAGCCTGAGCTGATCGCCCATTTCAATTCGAAATTTCAGGGCAAGCTCCCCGTGGATCCCAAAAAGCACATAACGAGTGATGCCTGGCTGACGCTTTTCAAAAACGCCTCCAAATCCGCTTCCATTGAGGAGATGAAGGGCCTGCTCTATTTCTACTGCAGCTTTTTCATCAACGATGAATTCTGCAATGCTGCAGGCGGTGAGCTTTCCGACAGCTCAGACCTGATGTTTCGCATCTTCCGCTTCGCCGCCGATAATTTTGCCGAGGAATGCACCCTTGCAGACCTTTCTGCCTCCCTTGGCTACGATTACAGCTATCTTTCAAAGCTTTTCTCCGAAAAGATCGGCACCTCATTCACCGAATACGTGAATATGCTCCGCATCGACCGCGCCTGCTACCTCTTGAAAAACACAAGTCTGCCCGTGCTCGACATATCGATTGAATGCGGCTACGGAAGCCTGCGCACCTTCAACCGCAATTTTTCCCGAAGAACGGGAATGACCCCGCGCGACTACAGAAAATCCCCCATCAAGTATTCCGTTGCCGGCATCAAAGCGTGAGCACGGTGTGATTTATATAATATTTTATATTATATTATTTATTTAGTCCGCCGATTGTGATATACTTAATATGGCGGCGCATACCCGGAAGCATCCGGCACGCCCCCTTGAATCCCCAAAAGAAAGGTACCCCCGAAATGAAAAAAGAAACTCCTGCCTCCGATCTCAAGTGCCGTATGGGCAAGGTTGGTGGTGAAGCCGTTCTTGAAGGCGTTATGATGCGCTGCGGCGATAAGATCGCCCTCACCGTCCGCAAGGAAGACGGCTCCCTTTCCGTTAAAGAATCCACCTTCACCTCCATAAGAAAAAAGAATAAATTCTTCAATCTCCCCATTATCCGCGGTGTCGTCAGCTTCGTTGAATCCATGAAGATGTCCTTCGGTTGCCTTTCCGATTCCGCAGACATGCTTGGCATCGACGAGGAGATGGAGGAAACCAAGTTTGAGCGCTGGCTCAAGGAAAAGCTGGGCAAAAGCATCGTGGACGTCGTTATGGCTGTTGGCATGGTGCTGGGTCTCGCTCTCGGTGTCGGACTTTTTGCCCTTCTTCCCACGTACCTTGCAAACCTCATCAAGGATTCCGTCCGCTCCCTGGAAAGCAACTGGTTCGTTAGCCTTTTCTCAGGCATCATGCGTATCGTGATCTTCGTGCTCTATATCTGGCTCGTTTCCTTTATGAAGGATATCCGCCGCACCTTCCAGTATCACGGTGCGGAGCATAAGTCCATTGCCTGCTATGAATCGGGCATGGAGCTCACCCCCGAAAACGCGGCGAAGTGCCGTCGCTTCCACCCCCGCTGCGGCACAAGCTTCATCTTCGTTATCCTCATTCTCAGCATACTTATCTACACCGTTGTGCCTCACAGCTGGCCCTGGTATCTGCAGTCTCTTGTGAAGATATCCATGCTCCCCATCGTTATGGGCATCAGCTTTGAATATCTCATGTATGCGGGCAAGCACGAAAATCTTCTGACGAAGATACTTTCCGCTCCCGGTCTTTGGATGCAGCGCATCACCACCCGCGAGCCCGACCTTATGCAGCTTGAGGTGGCTATCACCTCCATTAAGCTTTCCATGCCCGAGGAATTCCCCGATTTTGATCCTGCCACCTACGACAGAGGCGAAAAGGCCGACTCCGCCCCTGCCGAAGCAGACGAAAACGACGAAAACGTATGACACCCCGTCAGGCGATAGCATCGCTTTCGGCGGCAGGCGTGCCCGACGCAAAAAACGATGTGCTTCTGCTTTTGTCCGCCGTTTCCGGCCGATCACTTGCATCCCTGATGTTTTCCCTCGACGAGGATATATCGGGCGAGCCCTACTATTCCGAGTTCGGGAATGCCGTCACACGGCGAAAAAGCCGCGAGCCGCTTCAGTACATCATCGGGAAATGGAGCTTTTACGGCGACGAGTATAAGGTTTCACCTGCCTGCCTCATCCCCCGCCCCGACACAGAGACTATCGTGGACGAGGCGCTCGCCATCCTTCCCCGCGGCGCTCACATCGCAGACCTTTGCTGCGGCAGCGGCTGCATCGGCATTGCCATCCTGAAAAATTCCGATGCCACCTGCGATTCCTTCGACATTTCCCCGGATGCCATATCCATTGCAAGGGAAAATGCCTCCTCCCTTGGCGTGAGCCATCGCATCACCTTCACCGTGGGCGACGTTTTCTCGCCCTCCCTCTTATCAAAAAAGTATGGGCTCATCGTCTCAAATCCGCCATACATCAGGCATAAGGACGTTTCAGCCCTTGCTCCCGAGCTGGCTTACGAGCCCTCCATCGCCCTTGACGGCGGCACCGACGGCATGGATTTTTACCGCGCCATCGTGAAAAACTTCGTTTCCTGCCTTGCCGACGGCGGAGCATTCGTTTTCGAGATAGGCTACGACCAGGCTGAGGAGATATCCGCTGTTGCAAAAGAAAATTCCATGTCTGCAAGGATCGTTTGCGACCTTGAGGACCGCCCCCGCGCGGCTATACTCCGCCGCCTTATGTGACATTATGACTGACAGAAAAATCAAGATATTCGACACCACGCTCAGAGACGGCGAGCAGACCCCAGGCGCTCATCTTTCCGTCAACCACAAGCTTGAGATCGCTCTCGCCCTTGAAAGGCTCGGCGCGGACGTTATCGAAGCAGGCTTCCCCGCATCCTCCGGCGCCGATTTCCGCGCCGTCTCCCTCATTGCACAGCGCGTGAAGAATTCCGTCGTGTGCGGCCTTTCCCGCGCCGTAAAGTCTGATATAGACATAACGTGGAATGCCATCAAAACGGCTTCACACCCGAGAATACACGTTTTTATCGCAACGAGCCCTCTTCACAGAGAATATAAGCTCCACATGACGAAGGAGCAGATCCTCGCCCGCATAGACGAGACCGTTTCCTACGCCGCCTCCCTTTGCGGCGACGTTCAGTTCTCCGCAGAGGATGCCACACGCACAGAGCGCGAGTTTCTGGCTGAGGCCATCCGTCACGCCATCGCTGCAGGTGCCACCACCATAAACGTGCCCGACACCGTTGGCTACACCACCCCCGACGAATTTTTCGACCTCATCTCCTACGTTAGATCAGAGGTGCCCGAAACAGAAAACATCACCATAAGCGTTCATTGCCACGACGACCTCGGTCTCGCGGTGCCCAACAGTCTCACCGCCATCCGCGCAGGTGCCGGTCAGGTGGAATGCACCGTAAACGGCATCGGTGAGCGGGCAGGAAATGCAGCCCTTGAGGAGATCGTTATGGCGCTCACCGTGCGCCGCGACTTTTTCGGCGTCAGCCACGGCATCACCACCGAGGAGATAATGCGCGTGAGCCGTCTCGTTTCTTCCCTTTCGGGTCTCCGCACCCCTAACGGAAAGGCTATCGTGGGCAAAAACGCGTTCCTGCACGAATCGGGCATACATCAGCACGGCGTTATCAGAAATGCCGCCACATACGAAATAATGAATCCCGAAATGATAGGTCTTCCCCGCCACGATGCGGAAAGGCTCATGCTCGGTAAGCTTTCCGGCCGCCACGCATACGCTACCAGAGCCGCTGAGCTTGGATATAATCTTTCCGAAGAAGATATCAACGTCACCTTCGCCACCTTCAAGGAGATCGCAGAGCGCAAGGACGTTATGTCCGACAGCGACATTATGGCCATCATAAACGAATATCTGGACACTGTATCCGGCAGATTCTCTCTGGACACCTTCCAGATACAGAGCGGCAACCGCATGCAGGCAATGGCAATGATCACTCTCCGCCGCGAGGACGGAGCTCTCTTCTCCGAGGCAGCGCTGGGCGACGGTCCCGTTGACGCCGCGTTCAACGCCATCAACATTATCACGGGCGCGTGGGACCACGTGACGCTGGAGGCATACAACATCTCCGCTGTCACCGAGGGTGCAGACGCGCTGGGTGAGGTGAGAGTCAAGATCAAGTCGGGAGAGCTCGCCCTTGCGGGACGAAGCGTTTCCTCCGACATTATCAAAGCAAGTATCCGTGCATATCTGCACGCAGTGAATAAATGGATCAAGCTTAACGAGACCTGATATGAAAGTTGAAATCTACGACACCACGCTCAGAGACGGTGCTCAGGGCGCAGGC
This sequence comes from Eubacteriales bacterium, assembly GCA_045586225.1. Classification (GTDB taxonomy): domain Bacteria; phylum Bacillota; class Clostridia; order Oscillospirales; family CAG-272; genus DTU064. The sequence goes on along the minus strand of JAZMZX010000094.1, from coordinate 3,550 downwards.
ATCGACTTCACCGACGACAACAGAATAAGCATCATTCACACCCTCGACAGGCTGGGCGTATCCTATATTGAAGCGGGCAATGCAGCATCTCCCAAAGATGCGGCCTTCTTTGCCGACTGCGACAAGATCAGGCTTGAAAACGCCGCCATCTCCGCATTCTGCTCCACACGCCGCGCAGGCAAAAAAGCAGCGGATGACCCCATACTCCAAAGCCTCGCCGCCTCCCCAGTTCGGTACGTAGCGGTGGTGGGCAAGGCCTGGGAATACCAGGTCACCGCAGTTCTCGGTACGACAGCCGAGGAAAATCTTGAGATGATAAAGGACACCGTCTCTTATCTCCGCGAAAGCGGCAAGCACGTTTTCTTCGACGCAGAGCACTTCTTCGATGGCTACAGCGACAGCCCCACCTATGCCATGACGGTTCTTGAAGCCGCCCTTTCCGCCGGCGCGGAAAGGCTCGTCCTTTGCGATACGAACGGCGGTATGCTCCCCGACGTTATCGGCGTTGTGGTAACGGCAGTTCACAAAAGGCTCCCCGAGGCGAAGCTGGCCATCCATTGCCACGACGACATGGACATGGCAGTTGCCTGCTCCATTGAGGGCGTTCTTTCGGGCGCCGTTCAGGTGCAGGGCACCGTGTGCGGCATTGGCGAGCGCTGCGGAAACTGCAATCTCAACACCATTATCCCCATCCTTCAGCTGAAGCTGGGCTACACCTGCATTTCCCCCGAAAGCCTCGCAATGCTCACCCGCTCCGCCCGCTCCATTATGGAAACGGCCAATCTTTCCTTCAATGAGCATTCCCCCTTCATCGGCGGCTACGCATTCACTCACAAGGCCGGCATGCACATCGACGCCGTGAGAAAAACCCCGCGCACCTTCGAGCACATCACCCCCGAGCTTGTGGGCAATGCAAGCAACCTGCTCATTTCGGGCATTTCGGGAAAAAGCGCATATCACGCGGTGCTCGAGCGGATCGCCCCCGAGCTTAACATCGAAATAGGCAGCGAGCGCTTCAACACCGTTATTTCAAGGATAAAGGAATACGAAGCGCGCGGCTACCAGTTTGAAAACGCGGAGGCCTCACTCCTTCTCGTTATTCTGGAGGCGCTTGACCTGCGCAAAGCGGCCTTTGAGCTGCTCACCTTCCGCGTGATGATAAGCGAGCCCCTCTCCATCAATCCCGACGGAAAGTGCTCTGCCCTCATCAAGGTCGCCATCCCCGACGGAGAAGGCGGCAAAACCGAGGAGCTGACGGCTGCAGAGGGTGACGGTCCCGTCAACGCCCTCGACGTTGCGCTCCGCCGCGCTCTTTCCAGATTCTATCCCACCCTTGCCGACGTGCGCCTCTCCGACTATAAGGTGCGCGTGCTGGACTCCGCAAGCGACACCACTGCGTCCTCCGTCCGCGTTCTTATCGAGAGCACAAACGGCGTTTCCGTGTGGCGCACCGTTGGCGTTTCCGTGGACATTGTCGACGCCAGCTGGCAGGCGCTCAGAGATTCGATAGAATATTATCTTTACAAAGAAAATCCCGATCTTCTCAATAAAAAAGCATAAAAGCATCCCCCACTTCGGGGCATAAAGATATGCCCCTCATCGTTTGGAGTATTATTATGAAGAAAAACGTTATCCTTATCTTCGGCGGAAAATCAACGGAATATAAGGTTTCCCTGCGCTCCGTTGAAAGCGTGCTCAACAACATCGACCGCGATAAATACGAGGTAAAGACTGTGGGCATCACCGCCGACGGACACTGGTATCTTTACGAAGGCGACACCGCGCGCATCGTTGCCGACACATGGTGCTGCCCCGAGCTGGCATCTCCCGTCACCGTTGACCCTGCAAACGGCAAGGGCGGATTCATCGTTACCCGACAGAACGGCGAAAAGGAATCCCTGCCCTGCGACGTTGTTTTTCCCGTTTGCCACGGTCGGTACTGTGAGGACGGCACCCTTCAGGGTCTCCTTTCCCTTTGCGGCATTCCCTACGTAGGCTGTGGCTGCGGCTCCTCCGCCATCTGCATGGATAAGACCTTCACGAAGCTGATCCTTTCAAATTACGAGGTGCCCCAGGCAAATGCGCTGGTGTTCACCGGCCGCGAGATAGAATCCTCCGTTGAGGACGTTATCGCACGCACCGAGGCCACGCTCTCCTATCCCGTGTTCGTTAAGCCCTCCTCCTCCGGCTCCTCTGTGGGCGCATCCAAGGCCAAGGACCGCGACGGTCTTGTCGCTTCCCTTAAGGACGCGGCAAAATACGACCGCAAGATCCTTGTTGAGGAATTCATCAAGGCACGCGAGGTGGAGATCGCGGCGCTTGAGGACACAGACGGCACCGTTATCCTCTCCCCCTGCGGCGAGATCAACCCCGGCGCCGAATTCTACGATTACGAAACAAAATACGAGACCGACACGGCAGAATACTTTATCCCCGCACGCATCAAGCCCGAAACAGATATGCGCATCCGCGAGCTTGCAGACCTTATCTTCTCCGTGCTTGACTGCAGAGGCTTCTCCCGCATCGACTTTTTCATCCGCGATTTCAAGGACACGGAAGAGGTCATCTTCAATGAGATCAATACCCTCCCCGGCTTCACCTCCATCAGCATGTATCCTCAGCTGATGAACGCCTGCGGCATCGGTTATAAGGATCTCGTTTCCCGTCTTATAGAAAGCGCGGGAATATAAATCAAAAGAAAGGCTCGGTAATCACTATGGCTTACGTCTCCCGTAAAAAGGAAGCTCTCGATGCTGCTTACACCGCCACAGCTTCCCTTTCGCACCTGCACCTTACTCTTTGTGCCGCCGAATCCTGCACGGGCGGACTTATCGCAAAGCTCATCACCGACGTTCCCGGTGCATCCACCGTTTTCGAAGGAAGCATCGTATCCTATTCAAACGAAATGAAGGTCTCAGTCCTTGGCGTCAAGCCCGAGACTCTCGCCTCCGTGGGCGCCGTTTCCGAGGCCTGCGCCATCGAAATGGCAGAAGGTGCGCGCCGCGTCTGCGGAACTGATATGGCGATATCCGCCACCGGAATCGCAGGACCTGCCGGAGGCACGCCAGAAAAGCCCGTGGGCACCGTTTACGTGGGTATCTCCTCCGAGAAGCACAGCGAGGTCCTTCGCCTCTCCCTCCCCGCCGACGCAGGACGCGACGCAATTCGCTACGCAACTGCGGAATCGGCTCTCAGGCTGATCATCAAAACCATGGAGTTTTACAAATAACTTATATACATAAGGAGAATCTGAAAATGGCTGAATTTAAAAGAATCGGTGTACTTACATCGGGAGGCGACGCCCCCGGAATGAACGCTGCAGTGCGTGCCGTTACACGTTCCGCTATCGAGCGCGGTGTTGAGGTCGTGGGAATATATAAGGGCTATCGCGGCCTTATCGACAACGAAATGAAGACCTTCTCATACCGTGCCGTTTCCGGTATCCTTAACGAGGGCGGCACCGTCCTCTATTCCGACCGCTGCCACCGCTTCCGCTCTCTTGAGGGTCAGCAGGCGGCTGCAAAGACCTGCCGCGAAAACGGCATCGACG
>JAZMZX010000093.1:0-38257 GCA_045586225.1 Eubacteriales bacterium | reverse complement strand
CCTGCACGAGTGGTTGCACCGATAAGGGTAAACCTCGGGATCGGAAGCCTTATCGAACGTGCACTCGGTCCCTTGCCGATAATAATATCCAGAGCATAATCCTCCATTGCGGGGTAGAGTATTTCCTCTATCTGCCTTGAGAGGCGGTGTATCTCGTCGATGAAGAGCACGTCGCCCTCGTTCAGGTTTGTGAGCAGCGCCACAAGGTCGCCCTGCTTTTCGATGGCGGGACCGCTGGTGATGCGAAAGTTCACGCCCATTTCAGCCGCGATGATGGCGGCAAGCGTCGTTTTACCGAGACCGGGAGGGCCGTAGAGGAGCACGTGGTCCAGGGGCTCGCCTCTCATTTTTGCGGCATCGATATAGATACCAAGCTCGCCCTTTGCTTTTTCCTGACCGGTATATTCGGCTAAAGACTTGGGACGCAGAGAATTTTCGCTTTCGCCGCCCTCGGTGCCAAGGTCTGCATACTGCAGGCTCGAATCAAGAAGCCGGTTTTCAAAATCGAAATCGTTATTTAACATTATATTTCCTCACTGCCGCCATAGGGCGGTAAACTGTACTTTCGGGCTTATCGCATAAGCGCCACGAGGGCGGCCTTGATAAGCTCCTCCGTTGTCTTCTTGTCGGCATCGGCAACGTTTTTGAGCGCGTTTTGCGCCTCTGCTCTCGTGTATCCGAGAACGACGAGGGCATCCTGCGCCTCCGTATAGGAGGGGGCGCGTCTCGCCGAGGCGGATGCACCGCCGACGGCGGCCTTTTCCTCCGGGATGGCGAGCTTTCCGGAAAGCTCAAGCACGATGCGCTGAGCAGTTTTCGTGCCCACACCGGGGGCGCGGGATATCATCTTCACGTTCTGCGAGGTGATGGCATCCGCAAGTGCTGAGGGCGACATAAGGGAGAGCACCGACATTGCCGCCTTGGGACCAACGCCCGAAATGCTTATGAGAAGCTTGAAAAGGTCAAGCTCTTCGGTGGAATAGAAGCCGTAAAGCTCCATTGCGTCCTCGCGGACCGCAAGATAAGTGTAGAGCTTTACCACAGGGCAGTCTGCTGCGATGGAGGGCAGAGATGCGAGAGTGGTGGCGCTGACGGTGAGCTTATAGCCAACGCCGCCGCAATCTATAACGGCAACGTTTTCCGCAACGTGGGTAAGCTCGCCGCTGATATAGTAGAACATAGGTTACTCCTTTTCCGTGGTAAGGATCAGTATCCGCGCTTTTTGCGAAGCGTGTAGTCGGCAGCGCAGACAGCGATGAAGATGATAAGACCGCCGAGAGAGATGAGACGGCCGTAGATAACGCAGTCGGGGCGGTATTCGATGCTGAGGGAATGGCTGCCGGGCTCAGCATAAAAGGAGATGGTGGAGCCGAGGGTCTCGATGAGACGCGCTTCCTTGCCGTCGACTGTGATCTTCCATCCTTCATCGTAGGGGATGGTGGTATAAATGAGCTCGTCACCAACGGCAACGTTGATGGAGCCGTAGAAGCTGTCCTCGGTGAATTCTTCCACGTTATATGCAGAGGTGGAAAGTGTATTCACAACAGACTTGAAGGCTTCTTCGTCGATGTAGTAGAAATAGGAGGGGGGCTGAGTTCCCACGTAGAGCTTTTCCTCGTCGGTGAGGCGGAGGGTAACGGTTACGCTTTCGCCTGCGGAGAATTTGCCAAGGTCAACGATGCAGTGAGTGTCGTTGCCGAAATAGGTGGAACGCTTGGAGCCGTTTACGAGAAGATCGCATTCGCGCAGATATTCGCTGGGGAAATAGCAGTATACGTTTCCTTCCTCTTTGGTGGTGAAGGAGTACATTACCTTACCGGTCTTGTCGGAATCGACGGTGTATACCTTGTGTCCCGTTGTGAAGGTGAGAGCAACGCCGGTGTAATCGATATCATCGATAGTGAGGGGAACGTATACCTCGATGTCTTCCTCGGAGCCCGACATAAGGGTGACGATATCGTTCATTCTTTCGAAGGGGGACGTTTCCTCTTCCATATCGTAATCGAGGAGCTTATTGCTTACGCCGTATGCGATGGGGAGCGCATAGGGATTCTTATATGCGCTGATAACGTCGTAGGTCTTTCCGTAAAGCTCGCCGGGATCGTATTCGTGGATCTTTTCGTAAAGCTCGGAAACGTGGTCGCCTTCCTCGGCGAGAAGATACTTGATGCCGTGGAGAGTGTCGAAGAGGGGGCTGCCGCCAAGGTACTTGGTCCAGTGCGACTTGGATGCAAGGCCCATCTGACGGAGATACTTGATGGTGCTTGCGTTAAGGGTGGAGGTGGAGTTGGAGAAGCCGCGGAAGCCCAGAGCGAGAGGGTCGTTTGTCTTTCTGCGGAAGGTCTTTTCCATGCGGTAGAAGGAATCGTCGTCAGCCTGCACCATATCAACGATGGGCTGAACGCGGTCCACGAAGGAGCGGTAGGAAACGCGGCTGGAATAAACAACGTCCTCGTCGAGAGCCACAAGATTCAGAAGTCCGCCAACGAAGCACTCGAGTACCACGACAGATGCGATCGCAAGGGATACGCCGCCGCGGATAACCGAATTGATGTGGAAGCGTAAAAGGAGCAGATACGCACCGAAGAACGCAAAGGAGAGCCACACCGTGCCGTAGTCGGTGATCCATTCGTAGGTGTCCAGCTTCTGCAGGATAACGAGCATAACCGCCCAGAAGCCCACGACGGTAACCACCGTTTTGGGGTCCACTTCCTTGATGTGGATGAACGCGCGGTACGCGAAGAAGATCATAAAGAAGCAGAGGATGAAGCTGTAGCGGTAGTTGAGCCAGTTGGGGCGCTGGAATCCGTGCCACACAAGGTCTATGGTGGAGCCGGTGAAGCAGAAGGTGAAGAAGACGGCGGTGAGAGCAGCCAGGATCTTTTCACGGAGAGGGATCTTTTTGATGGTGAAGTAGATGGGGAGGAGTATCAGCGTCAGTGATCCGCTGTAAACGAAGGGGAGACCCTCGGGGCGCACCGTGTCGTAGGAGCCGATAAAGAGCTTGGAGATAAGGTCCAGAAGGTCAAACTTTGATTTGAATTCGTAGTTGGGGTTTGAGAAGGTGGTCTTACCGAAGGTGAGAGCGTAATACGCGCTCCATATCATAACAGCCGACATGAGCACCACCATGATGGCAGAGCCTGCCATGCGAAGGAAGCTCTTTGCAAAGTGAAGGTCCTCGAAATTGGGATTTCTTTCTTCGGGAGACATTGTGGCATAGCAAACGAAGAAATAGAACATCACGAAAAGACACATCATGTAGCCGATGTAGAAGTTCGACATAACGGCGATGGTGAGGGAGATAACGAAAAGACGGAATCTGCCGTACTTGATCATCCGCTCGATGCCCATAACGATGAGAGGAAGCATGATGAGATTGTCGATCCACATGGTGTTGTGCTGCTGAACGACGGCGTATGCGGTGAGGGCATACATGGTGGAGAAGAGCACAACGGCGATCTTGTTCAGCTGATGCTTCGCAGTTTTATAATGGAGATAAATGCCGAAGGTGAGGCCGCAAAGTCCCGTTTTCAGAAGGAACATGGTGAGCAGCGCTTCGGTGATCATATCCTTGGGGAAAAGGCAAACTATGAAAGAGAAGGGCGAGGCGAGATAGTATGCGTATATACCCATGAATTCGCCGCCGAGAGCACGTCCCCAGCAGTAGAGGAAGCTGCCGTCGCCGAGGATGATCTCGCGGAGCTGCTCGAAATAGTAAACGTACTGGCCGTTAAGGTCCAGAACGAGCACGCTTTCGATACCAAAGGGGAAAACGCCCATAGCAATATATATGAGCCACATTGTCAGCGCGGGGGCAAGGAAGGCAATACCGAGATAGCGGTATTTCATGTAGTTTTCCTTGGTGAAAATGCCGCGCAGACCTCGCGGAGCCTCGATAACGGTATTTTCCTCGTCGGGGTCAACGAAGTCGTAGCCGTCGTCGGCCGCAGCGGCGGGGATATCGGCATCAAGGGCAGGGGTGGGAAGCACGGGTGTGTCCGGCTCTGCGGGCACGCCCACGTCCGGTGCGGCTGCCTTGACGGAGGGCTTTATCTGGGGATCATTCTTGGATTTTGATTTCTTGGATTTCATAGCGGTAACGGGTTCCTTTACTTTTCAGCCGTCGTTTCGGCGGGAGTGATTTTTTTGATGGATCTTTCCAGCTTTTCGCGGGGAAGGGTCATATCCCTGCCGCAGGTGCGGCATACTATCCTGATATCGGAGCCGACTCTCAGGCAGGTGAAAATATGACCTCCGCAGGGGTGGGGCTTTTTAAGCTCCAGCACGTCTCCCACGCGGATGACGGGTATCTTGACCGGCATAGGGATTCCTCCTCAGGACATAAATATACATAATATTATTATAACACGAATCTTAGTTCGTGTAAACCGATGGAGATATTATTTATAAAATTGATTCTTTCCGAAGATAGTTGTCGCTAATGCTTGATTTTGATTTTATTATTTGGTAAAATATCATATTGGAATTAACACTTGAAGGAGGGCGCAGGAATGTCTGCCTTACACGTAGAGCTTGATATTGATACCGCGCGCCGTCCGTACGGTGCCGGATAAAAGCGGCAGTGCCGCATACGGAAGAAAAACAAAAAATACGATTCCGAAACGGAGAAAAATATATGGCATTTTTAAATGAAGATAAAAGAACACATTATTCCACAGAGCTTACTGTGGGCGATATCGGCAAGAAGGTCACCGTAAACGGCTGGTGCGCAAAGCAGCGCAACCTTGGCAGCCTGGTTTTCATCGACCTGCGCGACCGCTCCGGCATTATCCAGCTTGCATTTGACGAGAATACCGCAAGAGAAGTATTCGAAACGGCTCAGTCCGTTCGCTCCGAGTTCGTTATTTCCGCAACGGGAACGGTTCGCTCCCGCGGAAGCGACGTGAACGCAAACCGCGCCACCGGCGCTATCGAGATCTACGTTGAAGCACTGAAGATCCTCTGCACCGCAGACACCACACCCTTTGAGATCGTAGACGAGATCAACGTCAGAAACGAGCTGCGCATGCAGTACCGTTATCTGGACCTTCGCCGTCCCACGATGATGGAGAATATCCTCCTCCGCTCCAAGATCACCCGTCTTGTGCTCGATTATTACCACGATAACGGCTTTGCGTACATTGAAACGCCCTGCCTTATCCGTCCCACTCCCGAAGGAGCGCGCGACTATCTCGTTCCCAGCCGTGTTCACCCCGGCAATTTCTATGCACTCCCTCAGTCTCCTCAGCTTTATAAGCAGCTTCTCATGTATGCAGGCTTCGACCGCTACATCCAGATCGCACGCTGCTTCCGCGACGAGGACCTTCGCGCCGACAGACAGCCCGAGTTCACTCAGGTGGACCTTGAAATGTCCTTCGCTACCGAAGAGGATATCATGGATATGAACGAAGGCTTCCTTCGCTATATGTTCCGCGAGCTTTACGGCATGGACCTCGGTCCCAAGTTCCGCCGCATGACCTGGCGCGAGGCTATGGAGCGCTACGGCTCCGATAAGCCCGACCTTCGCTTCGGCTTCGAGCTTGTTGACCTTACCGAAACTATCAGAACCTGCGAATTCAGAGTATTTGCCGGCGCTATCGCAGGCGGCGGCAGCGTTCGCGCCATCAACGTAAAGGGCGGCGCCAAGTTCACCCGCAAGGAGATCGACTCTCTCACCGAGTTCGTTAAGTCCTACCGTGCAAAGGGTCTTGCCTGGGCTAAGAAGGCAAACGGCGACGTTTCCTCCTCCTACAGAAAGTTCCTCACCGAAGCGGAAAATGCCGCTATCGATGAAAAGATGGGCTTTGAGGATGGCGACCTCGTTCTTATCGTTGCCGATAAGAACGCAGTTGTGTTCGATTCTCTCGGTGCCCTCCGCCGCGAGTGCGCAAAGCGCCTGGGTCTTCTCGATCCTAAGGAATTCTGCTTCCTCTGGGTCACCGAGTTCCCCCTATTCGAGTATGACGAGGAAGACGGCCGCTACTACGCAAAGCATCACCCCTTCACCGCTCCCATGGAAGAGGATATGCCCCTCCTGGACACCGATCCCGGTGCAGTCCGCTCCCGTGCATACGATATCGTGCTGAACGGCACCGAGCTTGGCGGCGGCTCCATCCGTATCTCCACTCCCGATATGCAGAAGCTTATGTTTGAAAAGCTTGGCATCGGCGAGGAAGAGGCAAACGCAAAGTTCGGCTTCCTTATGGAGGCTCTCAGATACGGTATTCCTCCTCACGGCGGCCTCGCGTTCGGTCTTGACAGACTCGTTGCCCTCGCTCTGGGATACGAGGATATCAGAGACGTTATCGCATTCCCCAAGGCTCAGAACGCAAGCGAGCCCATGTCCAAGTGCCCCTCCGAGGCAGACCCCAAGGGCCTCGAGGAGCTCTGCATCAGAATCGAGCTTCCCGCAAAGGAAGAGGCCGCAGAGTGAAGCCATCCCGAAAGGGAAGAATGAAGGATATGCTTTATACAAACACTAAGCTATCAAATTTTGCAAAGGATCCTGCCGCGGTTGAATACTGCGGCAGGACCTACCTTTATCACTCCGTTATGGAAAAGGGAGTTCTCGGCGTCGGCATCGCCGTCGGGGATGGGGAAGGGGAGTTCACCCTTGTGGGAAAGCTTCCGCTGACTCAGGAGTGCGAGAAAAACGGTGTGGGCGCCCCCGCCGCCATCGTTATTGACGGTGTGCTCCACCTTTTTTATCAGACCTACGGAAACGGAAAGCTTGACGCCATCTGTCACGCCGTGTCCCGTGACGGGATCAATTTCACGAAGGATGAAACGAATCCCGTCTTCGCGCCCCGTGAGCCTCACTGCGCTATGCCTGAGTGGTCCTGCGGACGTGCCATCGACGCGGACGTGTGCATTTTCGGGGATAAGCTGATCCTTTATTTTGCAACGCGTGATAAGGCGTTCAGGCGCCAGATCGTGGGCGCGGCTTACGCCCATGCGAGATCGGACCTTTCCCGTGATACGTGGACGCTCTTTCCCGATATCGTTCTTGAGCCCTTGATAGATTGGGAAAAGGACTGTATCGAAGCGCCCGCCGCCATCGTGCGCGACGGGAAAGTTTATCTCTTTTACGGAGGTGCGTATAACTGCGAGCCTCAGCAGATCGGATGCGCTGTGTCCGACGACGGCTTTCACTTTGAGCGCATATTCGTTCGTGAGCCTTTCATGGCAAACGGCAGGGAGGGAAGCTGGAATTCAAGCGAATCCGGCCATCCTTACGTTTACGAGGCGGATGACGGACGTGTATGGCTCTATTATCAGGGCTCCTCTGATATGGGCAGAAGCTGGTATCTTTCCCGATGCGAGATCGGCTTTTCCGATGGCTGTCCTTATATAAAGGAGTGAAAGCTCCGGCCAGTCTTCGGGTGTCGGAGGCATGCCTTAAAAAGCTTTGAAAAAACTGAAAAAACGAGAAAAACTTTTGAAAAAATACTTGACACACGGCTCTCCCGGATGGTATAATGTTCGTACCTCTGCGGAGGGCTATTTTTTTGCGCGCATTTTTTTAGCCGCAAGGTGCCCTGTCGCGCCACGGCAGGACGATAGCATCCGCCCGAGGGAGGTACGAAAAAACTAAAAATTCAGGAGGTGCCGCTCAACATGAGAGTCAAAGTAACATTAGCCTGCTCCGAATGCAAGCAGCGCAATTACGACACGAAGAAGAACAAGAAGAATGATCCCGACAGACTTGAAATGAACAAGTATTGCCGTTTCTGCCGTAAGCACACTCTTCACAAAGAAACCAAGTAATTGTAGGAGAGCGTAGTTTTATGAAGAATATAGGAAAAATTCTGGCAGCGCTTCTGGCAGTAGCCGTAATGCTTTCCTTTACGATGGTGACCGTATTCGCTGAAGAAGCAACCGAAACAGTTGCTGACAGCAGTGCAGATACCACCGAAGAAACCAAGGCCGAAACAAAGGCTGAGACTGAAGACGAGCACAAGCATGATTCCTCAGAGAAAGAGGACAGCAAGACCGACAAGGAAAAGGAAGCAGAAAAGTTCCTTCTTATGACCGGTCTTGTAACTCTCGGTATCATCGTCGTAGTTCTCATCTGCGTTGCAGTCTGGGCACTTAAGGACAAGGAAAGAGCGCTTAAAACATGGAGATCCTTCAAGAGCGAATTCAAGAAGATCGTATGGGCTGACAGACATCAGACTACAAAGAATACTATACTCGTTATCCTCGCAGTTGTCGTATTCGGCGCAGCTATCGGTCTTGTAGACTATCTCTTCTCGCTTGGCGTTGTAGGACTCGGAAAGCTTATTTAACGTAATGAGCGATATTAATGAAATGAATCTCGGCCCCCGCTGGTATGTGGCGCATACTTATTCGGGATATGAGAACAAAGTAAAAGCCAATCTTGAAAAGATCGTCGAAAACAGAGGGCTCGGACATCTGATTTTCGAAGCCGTCATCCCTATGGAAACCGTTACCGAAACAAACGGTGAAGACGTTAAGACGACGGAGGCAAAAAAATTCCCGAGCTATGTGCTTATCAAAATGGTAATGACAGACGAAAGCTGGCACGTTGTTCGTAATATCAGCGGCGTTACAGGCTTCGTTGGCCCCGGATCCAAGCCGGTGCCGCTTACCGATGAAGAAGTAGCCGCTATCAATCTTGAGGCACGCACAGAGCGCGTTGCTATCGAGGTTGGCGACACCGTTTCCATCGTAGACGGTCCGTTTATCGGCTTCAACGGTACTGTACAGTCCTTCACACCCGACGGACTCGGAGTTACCGTGGTTATTTCCACTGCGGGACGCGATATGCCCGTTATGATGGAAACCAAGCATATCAAAAAAGCATAACATTTCTCGCGGCAAAGGTGCCGCATATCGTGGGAGGGAGAAAATTTTAAGACTCTATTCTCCCGTATTGTTACCACATTCGGAGGTTTATTAAAATGGCAAAGAAAATTATGGGCTATATCAAGCTCCAGCTCCCCGCCGGTAAAGCTACCCCCCAGCCGCCTGTAGGTCCGGCTCTCGGTCAGTACGGCGTTTCTATTCCTAACTTCACTAAGGAATTCAACGAAAAAACCAAGAACGACATGGGACTTATCATCCCCGTTGTTATCACTGTTTATGCAGACCGTTCTTTCACGTTCATCACCAAGACTCCCCCCGCTCCCGTTCTCATCAAGAAGGCTTGCGGCATCGAGTCCGGTTCCGGCGTTCCCAACAAGAACAAGGTTGCTACCATCAAGCGTGAACAGCTTAAGCAGATCGCTGAAATGAAGATGAGAGACCTCAACGCAGGCTCCCTCGAAGCAGCTATCAGCATGATCGCAGGTACAGCGCGCAGCATGGGCGTTGTAGTAGAGGACTAAGGAGGTAAACGAAAATGTTTAAGGGCAAGAAATATAAGGAAAGCGCTAAGCTTATCGAAGCCTCCAAGCTTTACGATGTAGAAGAAGCTCTTGATCTCGTTATCAAGACCGCTAAGTCCAAGTTCGACGAAACCATCGAGCTCCACGTTCGCCTCGGCGTTGACTCCCGTCACGCAGACCAGCAGGTTAGAGGTGCTATCGTTCTTCCTCACGGTACCGGTAAAAACGTTCGCGTTCTCGCAATCGCTAAGGACGCTAAGGCTGATGAAGCAAGAGCAGCAGGCGCTGACTTCGTTGGCGATCAGGATATGATCGAAAAGATCCAGAAGGAAAACTGGTTCGATTACGACGTAATCATCACCACTCCCAACATGATGGGTCTCCTCGGCCGTCTCGGTCGTGTTCTCGGTCCTAAGGGCCTTATGCCTAACCCCAAGTCCGGTACTGTTACCATGGACATCGGTCGTGCTATCCAGGAAGCTAAGGCCGGTAAGATCGAGTACCGTCTCGATAAGACCAACATCATCCACTGCCCCATCGGCAAGGCATCCTTCGGCACTGAAAAGCTCGGTGAGAACCTCTCCACTCTTATGGACGCTATCATCAAGGCTAAGCCGGCAGCTGCTAAGGGTCAGTACATCAGAAGCTGCGTTATCGCATCCACGATGGGCCCCGGCATCAAGATCAACTCTGCAAAGCTTGGTTAATCTTAAGGTTAAACATAAAAAAGCATCGCTTCGGCGATGCTTTTTTTGTTGACACGGAAGGGCAACGGTGATAGTATAAAGCTATATAACAAAGCTATGCGGAGGGCAGGAAAGTGAACCAAAAGCGAGCATCTCTTATTGCCATCGCAGCAGGAGTTATTCTGATCGTTGCCGACGTGCTGATCTTACCGCTTATACTTGTGCTTACCGGCTCCGCAGGCGTTGCGGGAGGCTCTCTTGGTATCGTGGGGGGCGCAGGACTGCCTACGCTGCTGCTTCTTTTGAGAGAGGCGCACCGCGGGATACCTCGCGTGCTAACCGTTGTGGGAGTTCTTTGCATAGCCGTTGGCATTGCAGTTCTTATTCTGAAAAAGAAATACGGACAAAAATAAAACCGCGAGGGAATATCCCTCGCGGTTTTTTTGCTATGAGAATTAATAGTTGGTTGCGAGAAGCTCGAAGTAATCCTGGGGATGTGCGCAAACGGGGCACATTTCGGGAGCTGCCTTGCCTACTACGATGTGACCGCAGTTGGAGCACTGCCAGATCATTTCGTTGTCGCGGGAGAATACGAGGCCGCCTTCAACGTTTTCAAGAAGCTTGAGGTAACGTGCTTCGTGTTCCTTTTCGATAGCGCCAACCATTTCGAACTTAGCTGCGATATCATCGAAGCCTTCTTCGCGAGCTACCTTTGCAAAGCCTGCGTACATATCGGTCCACTCATAGTTTTCGCCTTCAGCAGCAGCCTTGAGGTTTTCAGCAGTGGTGCCGATTCCGCCGAGAAGCTTGAACCACATCTTTGCGTGTTCTTTTTCGTTGTTAGCGGTTTCTTCGAAGATCTTAGCGATCTGAACGTAACCGTCCTTCTTTGCCTTGGAAGCGAAATATGTGTACTTGTTGCGAGCCTGAGATTCGCCTGCAAAAGCGGCGGCCAGGTTAGCTTCGGTGCGGGAGCCCTTGAGCTCGGGAGCAACTGCTACAAACTTGGAACCGGGAACCTTGCAAATGGGGCAAACGAAGCCTTCGGGCATATCGCCTTCGTGGATGTAACCGCAAACGGGGCACTTGAATTTTTTCATATTATTTAATCCTTTCGAATTGTAATTAATTTAAGATTAGGAATGATTCTTAATTCAATAATTATTATAGCATCAACAAGCAGTATTGTCAATAGCAAAAATAATTTTTTTCAATAGAAAATGAAAAATCAAAGGGGCATAGGGGTGAAGAGCTTCACTGCCGCTTCCTTTATGATGGAGCGCTCGGAGAAGGGGGTGTGCTCGCCGTAAAGAAGCTGGAAATCCTCGTGTCCCTTTCCGGCGAGGAGGATTATATCTCCGGGCTCTGCGTGAGAAACGGCATAGTATATGGCCTCGCGTCTGTCGGGGATGGCAACGTATGGGGTGCTTTTGTCGCCGAAGCCCAAAAGAATATCCTTGATGATCTCGTTAGGGTCTTCAAAATCGGGATCGTCTGCAGTAAGTATGCACAGATCAGCGAGATCCGATACGGCGCTGCCGATAGGAGCACGGCGGGTGTAGGTCCGTCCGCCAACGCTGCCAACGAGAACGATGAGCCTTTTTGGATCATACTCGCGCAAAACGGAAAGTGCGGAGCGCAGGGAAAGCTCGTTATGGGCAAAGTCCACGATGAAGGTGGCATAGGGAAGCGCATCCACCACCTCAAAGCGCCCGATGGGCGAATACTTTGAAAGTGAGCTTATGATGCTTTCAAAGGAAACGTGCAGATGACGGCACACGGCGATAGCCAGAAGGGCATTATACACACTGAAGGCGCCGGGAGAGCGCAGCCTTACGGAATGCTCTCTATCCTGTGCCTTGCAGCAAAAATCGATACCGAGAGCGCCGTCGGAGCGCCATTTCTCGGGGCTGTGTCCGTAATAGTTGGCGGCGGGGTCCTTCATCGAAACGGAGGATGCAAGAGCTGTGGCGCCCTTAAGCATAAACTCCGCGTTGTCGTCATCCTTGTTGTACACGATATAGTCGCATCCGTATTCCGAGAAAAGGCGCGCCTTCGATGCGCGGTAGTGATCGAAGTCCGGGTGCTCGTAGGGGCCGATGTGGTCGGGGGAAAGATTCGTGTAAACGCACGTGTCGAACTTTATGCCGTATACACGGTCGCGGAAGATGGCCTGAGATGATACCTCCATAACGACCGTTGTTACGTTGGCGGAGCACATCTTTGCGAAATACGCGTGCAGGTCCGTTGACTCGGGGGTGGTGCGCAGAGATGAGGTGCGGTGGCCGTCGAATATGATGCCCGCAGAGCCGATGTATCCGGTTTTGATGCCTGCATCGTTGAGTATATTATGTATAAGAAGCGCCGTCGTCGTTTTGCCCTTGGTGCCGGTGACGCCGATAATGCGGAGCCTATCGGCAGGACGGGAATAGAATTCGGCGGAAACGAGAGGAAGAGCCAGACTCGTGTTGTCCGCTAAAATAACGGCGGCGTCGGCGGGAAGCTCCTCCACCGGGTGCTCGCAGAGAAAAGCGCGGCAGCCGCGGTTGTAGGCGTCGATGGCGTATTTATGTCCGTCTGCAATGCTTCCGTTTATGCAAACGAAAAGTGTGCCCTCTGCAGCAACGCGGGAATCGTATGAAATACGGTCCACGTTCATGTCCCCGAAGCCCTCGGGAACACGGTAGCAAAGGTTAGAGAAAAGCTGTGCTAAAAGCATTTTTTGTCTCCGATCCGATAAATGGGAGTGGGAAGGCTCAGCCTTCGTATGCCGACATGAATGCATCCGAAAATCCCGTGGGCGTGTGACCGCAGGCGGTGACAGAAGCATATGCCAGAGTTTCAAGTGAATCCACAAGGCGGGGATCGTTTTCGGGAGCGGCAAGGGGCAGCTCGGTGCAGCCGAGGATGAGGGCATCGCAGCCAAGCGCAAACATTTCGTTTGCTATCTCCATAAACACGCGGTCTCCGCCGTCGCGTCCTGCCTTAACGTAATCGTATATCACGGAGGTGACGAGGGCCTGCAGCTCCTCATCGGGGGTGACGCAGCCTATGCCGAGCTCGGCAAGGGCTCGGTCGTAGGCTCCCGTTTTCACGGTTGCCTCCGTTGCAAGGATGCCAACCTTGGAAAAGCCGCGGTTTTTGCAGTGGCGCGCCGTTTCAAGCACAATATTGAGCACGGGCACGCTGACGGCACCTGCAATGTCGCTGTGAAAATAATGGGCGGTGTTGCAGGGGATAGCAATGATATCGGCGCCTGCTGCCTCAAGCTTTTTCGCATCCTCGCACATTGAGGGTGCGGGGGACACGGTGCTTCTGCCCAGGATAAAATCCGTGCGGTCGGGGGTGGAGGCACGGCTTGTGAGCACTATGTTCAGATGCTCGGAATCCTTGCCTGCAAGGGTATGGCTCGTTATAAGCTCGTAGAAATGGACCGTTGCCATAGGTCCCATTCCGCCGAGAATGCCAAGTGTCTTTTTTTCGTTAGTCAAGGGGCAACGCCTCCTTTTCTTTTTTCGTTTTAAGGGTTGATCTTGTATTTTTTGAATTGACGGGCCTGCATGACCAGCACGCATCCGAGACGGAGGGGTCGGGATGCAAGGTCCTTCACGTAACGAAGGGATGAGGCCTCTTTCCCGTGGCGCTTCAGCTCCTTCGCCTTTTTGATGAGAGCGGGGTCCTTCGTATATTTATAAACGACTCCGGTGGGTATGTTGTGCCAGAAAACGCTTTCCTTCACTTCGGTGTAGGGAAGCTCTTCGCCGTTCACAAGATCGCGCACCACTACCTCAGCGATATTAGCGCCTGCGGCGGTGCAGTAGTAGTTGCTTCTGCCCTGGCGGAGGTTCATGTCGAAGGCGAGATATCTGCCGCTTGCGGGGTCGTATTTAACGTCGAAATTGCAAAATCCCGTGTATCCCTCAGCATCGAGCATCTCGCGCAGGGGGGCGGTTACGGCAGGCGCGTAATCGGTGATAATGGCGGAGTGGTTGCCAATGCCCTTGGGAGTGTGCTCCTCAAGAAGCACGTGACCGAGGCAAACCGTTTTCACCTTTGCGTTTCTGTCGGAATATGTGGTGATAACGCGCATTCCGTCGTCGCCGCCTTCAATGCGTTCCTGGATAATTACGCGGCGGTCGTAGCCGGAGCCGAAAATTTCGGAAACTATCCGCTCGGCATCCTTCTGGTCCTTTGCGAAGTACACCTTTCTCATTCCGTCGAAGGGATGGTGCCAGTATGCGGCGGAGGATGAGGGCTTGATAACGACGGGGAAAGCAAAGCCTTCTCTGGTCAGGTCCTCGGGAAGCTCAGCGGCGGCGCCGATGATGAGTGTGTTCGGATAGGGGATGCCGTATTTACCGCACATTTCGTAAAAGTCCGCTTTATCGGCGAAAAGATCGCGGCAGCGTGCGGAGGTGTAGGGCACGCGATAGTTTTCGGGTATCTTGCCCTCGTCGGCAAGCTCGATAATAAGGGAAACGTAATCGTCCGTACAGCCGAAAAGCACGAGTGTATCGTAGCGGTGGCGGCTGCCGAATGCCTTGAGCGTTTCCGTGAGGCGCTCCTTATCGTCGATGTCGGCAATGATGTGAGGCTCGATAATGGCGGAATATTTGGTTGCGGAAACGGCGTATCTGCCGAAAACGTGACTCTTCACACCGTACTTTTCGTGAAAGGCACGGGCAATATTGTAGGCGTTAAGGTCGCCGCCCAGAAGAACGGGTATGATGCTCGCCATACTCTTACGCTCCTTTATATTTCGGTTTTCTTATAGTTGATGAAGAATTCGCGGTACCAGGTGAGGAATGTGAAAAGCACCCAGATCTTGCGCTGGTTGTTTGCCTTGCCTGCCTTGTGGTCGTCCAGAAGCTTCATAAGCTCTTCGCTGTCGAAGAACTCACCGGCGTAATCCGCAGTGAAATGCTCCTTCACGATGTTATAGTACTTATCCTCGCGGAGCCACATTCTGATAGGCACGGGGAAGCCCTTCTTGGGGCGGGTCGCCCATTCGTCGGGAAGCTTGCGGTTTGCGGCAATACGAAGACAATACTTGGTGTCAACGTCGCTTACGCGGTAGCGGGCGGGCACGCGGCGAGCAGCATCCATGATAACGCGGTCAAGATACGGAACGCGGAGCTCGATGGAGTGCGCCATAGACATTTTATCTGCCTTGAGGAGAATGTCGCCGGGGAGCCAGAGGCAAAGGTCGAGATACTGCTTTTTCGTAAGCTCGTCCTTATCCTTGACCTTGGCGTAGATCTTTGCGGTGATCTCGCTGGGGGAGGGACCGTTTTTGTATTCGTCCTTCAATATGGCAACAGCTTCTTTTTCTGAGAATACCTGCGCCTGACCGATGAAGTAATCCTCGGGTACGCCTGCACCCTTGATGATAAAGTCGTGGCCTTTGAAGTAGGGCATCCTCTTTGCGATGGAGGATGCGGCATGGCGGATGAAGAGCGGCAGCTTCTTATACTTCTTCATCATAGGCGTTTCGTCATACCATTCGTAGCCGCCCCATATCTCGTCGGCGCCCTCGCCGGAGAGGGTAACGGTGACGTACTTGCGTGTCAGCTTCGATAAGAACCAAAGTGGCACAGAGGAGGGATTCGCCTGCGGCTCATCCATATGATACTGTATTTTCGGGAATGCCTCGAAGCATTCGTCGGCGGTGATCATTTCCGCGTGGTGCTCAACGCCCAGAATCTCGGAAAGACGCATAGCCTCGTTTGTTTCGTTGAATCTGTCGTAGTCGAAGCCCACGGAGAAGGTGTGGCGGGGCATAAGATTCGCCGTGATATAGCTGGAATCAACGCCGCCGGAAAGGAAGGAGCCAACGGGTACGTCGGATATTTTGTGTGCCTTCACAGATTCCTCCACCATCGTTTCTATCTCGGAAACGAAGTCGTCGAAGGGTCTTTCCTCATCTGCGTCGAAATCAATGTCCCAGTAGCGCTTTTTTGTGAGCTTGCCGTCCTTGAAGGTGAGCGTGTGAGCCGGAGGCAGCTTGTAGATGCCGTCGAAGAAGGTCTCCTCCATGGAGGAATACTGGAAGGAAAGATATGCACGGAGGGAATCCGGATTCACCTTCGGGGAAAGGTCGGGGTGCTCGAGAAGAGATTTGATCTCGCTTCCGAAAACAAGATCGCCCCCGTCGGTGACGGTGTAATAAAAGGGCTTGATGCCGAAAAAGTCGCGTGCGCAGAAAAGGGATGCTGTTTCGCTGTCCCAGATAGCGAAGGCAAACATGCCGCGCAGGCGGGGCACGATGTCCTCGCCGTATTCCTCGTATCCGTGGATGACGACCTCGGTGTCGCACCTGGTTTTGAAAACGTGACCCTTCAGGATAAGCTCCTCTCGGATAGATTCGAAATTATATATCTCACCGTTGAAAACGATGGTGTATCTGCCGTCCTCATTGTGCATAGGCTGAGCGCCGTCGGCAAGGTCTATAATGGAAAGACGTCTGAAGCCGAGGGTGATGCCGTCGCCGCAGTAAAAGCCGCCGTCGTCGGGTCCGCGATGGACGATACGGTCCATCATTGCGTTTATCAAGCTTTCGTTATTGCGGGTCACACCCGAAAATCCAATAAAACCGCACATAATAAGCTCCGTTCTGCCGCCTTGGCGGCATAATTAACAAATATAGATAGGCGGCACGGAAAAGGTGTAAATCAGGGGGCTTTCCCTGCCACCGCGTGCCCTTTATAGATATCACAAGGCAATAAAACCGCGAAAAAAGCTTTTACTGCCAAGTGAACATAATAAGCCATAGTATCAATTAATTATATCACGAACAGAATAAAAAATAAATACATAAGCAACAAAAAAATGCGAATGCAGTGTTGTACTGCATCCGCATTCTGAAGCCGCAAAGCGATCAGCCTTTCTTTTTTGCATCGGTCCTGTATTTGTTGGGAGACGTTCCGATTATCTTTTTGAAGGTGTTTGAAAAATGCTGGGTGTTTGAATAGTGAAGCATTTCGGAAATGGTTTTTATGGGCAGGTCCGTCGTTGCCAGAAGGGAAGCGGAAATGTCCGCCCTGCGCTTTATGGCATACTGCATAGGCGTCATATCGAAGTGAGCCTTAAACACGCGTATCGCGTGCATTTTCGTGATGCCGAAATGGTTCTTCACGGTATCGAGGGATATATCGGAATAGATCGAATTGTCGATATAGGTGCGTATCATATCTGCCTCTGCTGCCTTTGAAGCATCCCTTGCGAGAGGTGCTGCCGTATTGGCAAAGGAAAGCTCGGATATGAAATCGTAGCAATGTGCGCAAAGCGCCTTAAGATCGTTTTTCTCGATGGCGGACAAAATGTTTGCCACAGCCCTTGAAACGTCGGCCTTGCGAATAGTAACGGTGGGGATTTTGAAGGCTGCCGAAAGCGCTTCGGGAAGCGTGCCGTTGCAGGCAAACCAATGGCCTGCCGTGCCCGGTGCCAGATTTGCCTTAAGGTCGGACGATGCGGCAGAGCTGATGATAAATGCATCCTCTCCGGAAAGGCGGAAGGAGGTGCCGGAAGCCAGAAGCTCAGCTGTGCCTTCTGAAACGTATCCGAAAACGAACGCACTTTCGGTGAGCGGAAAGTACATGGCTTCCGTGTCGGAGGAAAAACGGCCGAAGGCTATGAGCCTGCAGACCCGGCACATGCCCTCATTCTGAGTAACGAATGCTTTGTCCGATGCTATATTTTCGTTCATTTATTACCTCCGTTTCTGCGGATATTACGCCATGCTTCAAAGCATATAGTTTGCGTCGCAAACTTTTAATTTATTTTACTTTTTTCGGAAGTGAAAGTCAATATTATATGGTAAAAACTATCAACGCACGATGAATATTAACAATTTGCATCAAATAATAAGTTTTTGTGAACATTGATCTTTGCTCCCGCTCAAATGTTGACTTTTAACGGCTGTTAATATATCATTAATAAGGTTAGGCTCAGATGCGGGCTCTCCCGAAACGTAAGCAAAAAACAGATCGAAAGGATAATATAATGGATTACAGCGGATTCAAAAAGTATTTTTTACCTAAAAACAACCTGTGGCAGATCATCGGCGGCATAATAATGGCCCTTGGCGTGCCCTTCTTCTTTATCGGACGCGGCGGCTCCATGATGGCGGTAGTAGTTATCGCAGTCGGCGCATGCATTTTCATTTTCTCCAAGGATTCCCGTCCCAGCGATGAAAACATCGATGACGCGATCCGGAAAAAGATCAAGGTCGTAGACGAGCTTGCAAAGCAGGGCATCGACATACGTGAAAAGCAGATCAAGGCTTTCCCTCCCGTTGCTTTCGATGAATTTGATTATTCCGGCTATGCAAAGGGCGACGAGACCTTTATGGTACAGCGCGGCAGCGACGGCAAGTACCGTTCAAACCGCTATTCCGCAGCGGAGATCATCTTCACTCAGGAAAAGCTCCATCTTTTCATGTATCAGTTCTGCATCACCGAAGAAAACGAAGAGAAGAAGTACTACGATGCAAAGTATACCGACCTTAAGGATGCCAAGATCGAGCATCGCGAAGACGTTTTCGTGATCGATAAGGGCAGCAAGAAGGAAAAGGAAGTTACCATTGCATACGACTCTATCGTTATCAGAGACAACAGCGACACCATCGTCTTCGAAATGCCCGTTCACGACGGCGCAGACGTTGATAAGACTGTTGAGACCGTCAACAGACTCATCACCGCGAAAAAAGAAGGCACCATTGATTTTAAATAATGCGAATAAAAACACCCCCGATGGCAGAGAATGCTATCGGGGGTGATCTTTTTGAAATTGAATCGGGCAGCAGAGCTTTCGGGGGCATTTGCCTTCGGCGGCATTTTATACGGAGCCGTTGAAACTCTTTGGCGGGGATACACGCATCCCACCATGCTTTTTGCAGGCGGGGTCTCCTTTGCCGCTTTATATTTTATCGATGGGAAGCGTCCGTCGCTTTCCATATGGCAAAGGATGCTGTGCGGCGCCTTCGTTATAACGCTTACGGAGCTGACGTTCGGCCTTTTGCTGAACACCCTGCTTGGGCTCCGCGTGTGGGACTACAGCGGCAGGAGGCTTCATCTGTGGGGGCAGATATGCGCCCTTTACAGTGGGTACTGGGCGCTGCTTTCAGTGCCTGCCTTTGGGCTTTGCCGCCTCTTGCGAAGGGCTCTTGGCCAGGTGGATCACTCGGCTTCAGCCTCGGGGTAATCCTCCTCAGTCTCGGATTCCTCGCTGTAATAAGGGTCGATCATATACTGCTTGATCTTGGGGTATGCAACGTAGGATTCGATGAGCATAAGTGTGGCGGGAACGATGACAAAGGGGAGAATGATGCCGAGGGGGATGTACGTTCCGAAAATGAGATAGTTGAGTGCCAGAACGAGAACGAAGCCGAAAAGGCCTGCAATGTTTCGCTTGATGCCAAGAATGGCGAAGATAAGCGAGTTTTTGATCATCTTCATAAAGGAAAGATCGAAGGTTATGAGGATGTGATACATATAAAAGCGCATCATGAAATATACCACGAACATAAGAAGCGACGTGAAGAACATGATATACATCATGGTGGAGGTCAGATTGCCCCAGAAATAGGTGACGTCGTAGCCAAGCAGGAAGAGAGCAAGGATATCGAGCATACCGAGGAAGAGACCCGATTTGAAATTGCGCTTGATGGCATACCAGAAATCTCCCCAAAGGAAGATGGGCTCACCCTTTACGATGTTTCGGCAGATATAGGTAACGCCAACGTTAACGGGACCGAAGGTGAAAAGCAGAAGGGCAGTGAGACCAAGGAACACGAGGGTGGTGTACGTGTTTGCCGTTATGGGCACCTGCATTCCGAAAATTCCGTAGAGGGCTGCAAACACGGGGGTGTCCTTCATCATTTCGGCGCCGTAAAGGGGCGCGAACACCTGATAATAGGGAGCGGAGGATTCAACTCCGAAGTATCCCGCTTTGTAAATGAAATAAAAGAAGATGGGGAAGTTGCCGAACACCATGAGCAGGTTTATGCTTAAAAGGCGGGAGGCATTTCTCCAGAAGAGCTTAAAGAAATTCATAAAGGTGGGATTGTCGATAACGGGAGGCTCGGATTTTTCAACTCCCTTTCCCTCAAGGGAATACATACCGAACCAATTGAACTTCTTTCTGTTTTTGTCGGACATTTTTCTATGCCTTTCTTTTTTGATTCTTGACGTTCTATAATATGAAAGCGCCGACGGTGAGCAAAAGAAATCGGATGAAAACGCTTGCTCCGTGAGCGAATATAAGCTTCAGTGTGTGCCTGAAAAAAGGGTGCTTACCGCTATAGGCGAGCTTTTTGACGATGGCGTCTCCTGCAGAAACCGCGCTTGAGGCGGCATATGCCGAGGAAAGCGCGTCCACGGTAAAAGCGATCAGAACGGCGACCTTCCCGAAAAGAGAAGCCTCGCACATAAGCACGGTGCCCGCGCCCAACGACAAAAGAAGGACTCGCAGAAGCAAAAGCACCGCTGACAGGGGGCGATAGACCACCGAAAGAGGGGAGGGAAGCATCAGCCCGAAAAACAAAAGCGACGGGTCTGCAAGGGCGATAGCCTGGCGGAAAACAGCCTTCACAGATGCCGGCACAGACGTGTACCGACGTGCATATTCACCGGCTGTGCCGCTGAGAAGACCCGAAAGAAAGCTGCAGGTGGGCTCTGCCGAAAGAAGGAGAGCGGTAACGGCGAGAGCCGCTACAAAGGGGAATACCACCGCAGAGGCCTGCCTTTTGGTGTCGCCGCCGTAATCCTTCAAGGGGAGCTTCGGGGCGATGCCTTCGGGGGATATTTCGGTCTTATCTCTTGTATCTTTTATGGGAAGCTTATCCTTCAGAATATCCAAGTCGCACCTCCTGTGCTTCTGCCTTATCGGTAAAGTATACGGCGGGGTGGCGGGATATATTACAGCTTCACCATATAATTTTATCACAAAACGCATATATTGACAACAGTAGAGGGCGAAATTTAATCTTTTATTCTTATCTCACTTGAAATGGAGCACAGCGGAGGCTATAATTATTGTAATGACTTCACGGGAAAGGAAGGGGATAGCATGAACAAAAGCATAATCAGGCGGATATTTTCCGATATCCCCACCCTTGAAACGGAGCGACTCATCCTGCGGAGAATGCAAAGGCGCGATGCTAAGGATATGTTTGAATATTCAAAGGACCCGGAGGTGACTAAATATCTTCTGTGGGACCCGCATCCAAACGTGAAATACACGGAGCGCTATCTCAGTTATCTGGAGGGGCGCTACCGCGATGGGCTTTTCCACGACTGGGCGGTGGTGCTTCGCGACAGCGGAAAAATGATCGGAACCTGCGGATTCACCAGATTTTACGATGAAAACGACGCCGCAGAATGCGGCTACGTGCTGAATCCCCGATTCTGGGGGCAGGGCATCGCCTGCGAGGCCCTTTCCGCGGTGATGAAATTTGGGTTCATGACTCTTGGTCTTCACCGCATCGAGTGTAAATATATGATCGGCAACGACAGGAGCCGCCGGGTTATGGAGAAGGCGGGGATGTCCTTTGAGGGGCTCCTGCGCGAATCGATACTTGTGAGAAACGAATACAAAACAGTTGGCGTGTGCGCGATTTTACAAAATGAATATCTTTCCATGATGCGAGAAAGAGCAAAGCAGAAATAAAAACGGCAGAGACCTGTGGCCTGTGCCGTTTTTTTATTTTCCGTGATTCATATACATATCCGAAATGGTGACGAACTCATATCCCCGCTCAAGAAGCGCCGGTATTATGATCTTAAGCGCCTCTGCCGTGTGGGATTCTCCGTAGACGTAATCGTGCATCAGTATAACGTCGCCGTCCGTAACCCTTGAAAGCACATCGTTTGCTATATCGTTTGTGCTTCTGTGGCACCAATCGTGGGTGTCAACGGACCACAATGCCAAAAGCAGGTCGCTGTTTTTGGCGGCGGTGATAACGTTTTCATCGTATATACCGCCCGGCGGCCGCAGAAAGTGGGGCTCGTATTCAGCCGCACCGAAAATGGCGTCGTTTGCAAGGGCGATCTCCTTTTCAACGTCCGAAATGGAGGAATTGGTCATATATCCGTGTGAAAAGGTGTGATTTCCCACCTCGTGGCCGCCTGCGATAACACGCGCAGCCACGTCGGGATAAAGACTCACGTTCTTGCCTATCATAAAAAACGTGGCCTTCACGTTATATTCATCGAGGACTGCCAGTATCTCATCCGTTTTTTTCTCGTCGGGACCGTCGTCAAAGGTCAGGGCTATCACCCCGTCTCCGCTGCCTCGGTAAACGTCGCCGCATTCGTTCTTATACGCGGCGGAGCTGAGTGTCAGCAGCGCTGTCACCGCTGCAATGAGGAGCAGGGCTATTCTGCGCGGCATTTGCCTGTGAGCTCGTGAAGGGTGCCGAAGCGATAGCCCTCTTTTTTCAGAGTGTCGATAACGGCTCCGAGAATGTCTGCGTTTGTTTTTGAGGTGGGGTGCAAAAGGATCACGGCTCCGTTGTGCACGTTATCAAGGATGGTGGCGGTGGCCTTTTCGGGTGAGGGCTGCTTATCGTTATCCCAGTCTGCATATGCGAAGCTCCAGAAGACGGTCTTGTATCCAAGCTCGTTTGCGTGCTTCAGATTGCAAAGGGAGAATCTGCCCTCGGGCGGTCGGTAGTACATTGCCATATCGTCGCCTGTGAGGGCGCGGTATTTTTCGTTCAGCAAAGAGAGCTCCTGACGGAATTCCTCTTTGTCGGTCACAAGAGACATATCTCTGTGCTTGCAGGTGTGGTTGCACACAAGGTGCCCCTCATCGCGCATACGGAGCACGAGCTCCGGATTGCGCTCGATCACGTTATCGAGAATGAAGAAGGCGCCGGGCACGTTCTTTTCCTTCAGCGTGTCAAGCACGCGGGCAACGTTTCCGTTTTCGTAGCCTGCATCGAAGGTGAGGTATAAAACCTTTTCATCTGCGCGGGCTTCGTCTCTGTAATAGCCGCCGTAGTCCTCGATAAAGGACATATTGGGTTCAAGGCGGGGCTGGGTGTGGTCGCGTGTGCGCATAACGTACCAATTATACGTGCCGGTGTCGCTTGCTGCCGCATCGGCGCTCACGGTGAGAGTTATTAATGATATTATTGCCATTGCCGCCGTCAGCGCGGAAATGGCGAAGCTGTTTTTGAATTGCATCTTTCACGGTCCTTTACTTTTGATAATCATATTTTTTGCGGCGACGCGAAAGAATAAACGATGAAAATAAATGAAAAAGCATTGACTCCGGGTGAAGAGTCAATGCTTTTGATTTTACAGGTAAGTATTAAGAAAATGAATGACGGTGTCCATCACCTGACGTGAGAAGCAGCCGCTTCCGTGACCGCCGCCGGATATCTTGAAAAATTCTGCACGTCCGCCCCTTGCGCGCACCGCATCGCAGAAGCGAAGTCCCTGCGCCATTGGGATTATGGGGTCGTCGTCGCCCTGGAAGAATACGAAGGGCGGAAGTGATTCTGCCCGCTCAACGTAGGTGAAGGCAGAGGCTTCATTTAGCTTTTCGTATGGGTCCTTCAGAAAATCGTCGGCGTATATCTCTCGTCCCTCAAAGGGGAATTCACCCTCGCCGGGGCGGAGCTTTTTTCCTTCGGCAAGTCGGTCTGCAACGAGATTTGTGAAATCGTTGGGGGCGTAGAAGGCAACGCAGGCGGAAACGGAGGCGTCAACGTCGAGGTGCTCGCCTATGTTGAAAAAGGGCTCGTTTCCCGTGAGCGCACCGATGATAACGGTGTGTCCGCCGGAGGAATCTCCGAAAAGGCCGATCCTTTCGCTGTCGATCCTGAATTTTTCCGCATTGGCGCGCATAAAGCGGACAGCCTCCTTCAGATCCTGCACGGCAGCGGGGAAACGAACGTTATCCCTGAAGGTGCCGCGGTATGAAATGCAGGCAACGGCGTAGCCTGCCTCTGCAAGAGGCGTGAGAAGAGGAATGTGGCGGTGTCCGTCGGCCCCGGACCAGCCCGATCCCGGAACGTCGATGACGAGAGGGAAGGTCTTCTGATACTTGGTGGGGGAGGGCAGAAGAAGCTGGAGCGTAAGGTCGCCCGTTTCGCGCTTTGCGAAAACGACGTCGTGGACGTAGGTCACGTCGTGGCGTTCCGATCTGTCTGCGTAAAATGTGCCGCTGATGTTCATTTCTTTTCTCCTTTTATTTTGAGGTATCGACTGTGATTCCGCATCTGTGCTGCACGTCGTATTTTGCGAAATACGCCTCCTCCATAGGTATCCATCTTTCGCGGAATGCATCAAGGGAGGCAGGAGACCGCTTTTCTATGCGGCGAAGCTGCTCCTCCCCGGGAACCGTGACGAATACGGAAAGGTCCTCCTTCGCCGTCAGCTTCGGATGCATGGAGTATGAGCCTTCAACGATGAGGATGGGAGAGGGCGGAATGGCCACCGTACCGTCGATGGCCTGCTTTTGGCAGTTGAAAACGTTATAAAAGCCGCATCCGCCGTCGATTATAGAGCTGAGCTCGGAATTGAGCCTTTCGAAATCGGTGTTTTCACCGCTTTCGCGTCCGCTGCCCCAAGGGAGATAAAAATCATCGGTGTGAACGGTGCCGCAGCCGTATACGGATGCGATAAGGGCGGCGGCAGTGGATTTACCGGAGCCGCATCTGCCGTCTATCTTGATTAGAGCGCGTCCTTTTTCGGCGACGGCTTTATCGATCTCTGCGAAAACGCCGAGAAGGGGGGCGAAATCTCTGTGGATGACCCTGTATGCAGGGCGGTATGCTGAATTATAATAAAGGGAGTGGTGCACGGCGTGGATGCCCTCGGCAAGGTAGTTTTCCACGTACTTCATATAGTCGAAGCGGCTGAAGGGGGCGTACTTTTCGTCGATGAGGGTGTACACCTCGTAAAGCTTCGATTCGAAGCTGACGCGGCTTCCGTGAAACATTTCGGCGCTTCTTGCGAAAATGGCGGCGAGAGTTTTCACCGTGAGCCCATCCGGGAGAGATGCAAGATTCACCCTGCAGGCAGAGCCGCCAAGATACTCCACCGTGGGGACAGAGGCGTTGCGTGGCGTGTCGCGGAGCTCGTCCTCAAGGCGGGCGCGGGCATAGCTTTCATCTGCGATAAGATGCCCTCCGCCATATTCGCTCTGGAAAATAAGCTTCACCGCATCCTGCGGGGTCATTTTTCTGTATTTGAGGAAGTGATATTTAAGTGCTTCATAAAGTGACGTTTTCACAGGGCAGAGCTCCTTTCATCTTTGATAAACAGATGCGGCGTTCATAAGAATGCCGTTTTTTCGTATCTCGATAATGCCGTAGCAGCCATCCTTTGCGGCTCCCGGATTAAAGAGCCTGACGGCGGCAAGCCCGTTTTCGGCGGGGATATATTTTTCGCAGGGCTCGTGGGTGTGCCCGAATACAACGATATCGCACCCGATGCGCCTTGCGTGTGAAACGAGCCCCAGCGGAGAGGACTTCACTCCGCGAAGATGCCCGTGCAGCAGCAGTATCCTCACGCCGTCTGCGTTTATTATCTCCTCCTCGGGGAGAGAAGCCCCATCGGAGAAAACTCCCCATCCGTCGCAGTTGCCGCGGACGGCGCGGAAGGCAACGTCGGGATATGAAGCCTTCAGCAGCATAAAGGAAGGAGCGCCGTCTCCTGCGTGAAGGGCGTAGTCGGCCGTTTTGTGATGTATATCAAGGGCGCGGCGAAGAGTGTCGTCGCGGCCGTGGGAATCGGAAAATATCAAGAGCTTCATGCGTGGCTCCTTTCGGCTTCGGTCTGTACGTTTTTTCGCGCCCCTGCATATACTGTCATAGACGCCGAAACGCGGCGGAAAAAGAATTGTGAGGTGCAGTTTATGAAAATAGATAAGGCAACGGTCGATAAGCTTCTGAAGCAAAACGACGATCAGCTTTGGCGCACGGTGCAGATGATAGCAACGGGCGGCGGCGTGAATCTTATGGGCGTGAAGCGGCCCCCCGATCTTTCCAAGCTGAGAAACGCCCTTTCCGTAATGACGGACGGCGACATAAAGCGCGCCACTGAGATAATCGAATCCTATAAAAGGAACGGGAAATGAACGCGTCCGAAGGAAAGGCGGGGCTTGGGAGCCTCTTTGGTCCCATAACGGAGCTTTTGAAAAATCCGCTTGTTTTGGAAGGGGCCGTGGCGGGGATATCGGCTATATCGGCGGCGCGGAGAGCAAAGAATCCCCGTCCCGCGGAGGGAGGCTTTGACCTTGGCTCGATAATGGAAATGCTGCCGCAGATGCTGCCGCTTATATCGATGCTTTCGTCGGCAGGCGGCGCGGGCGCTGTAGATACGAACGCCAACGGGGACGGGAGCCGTGAGGTCTTTGCGGAGGGGAGCGCCGAAGGTGAAGGTGCTTTTTCGTCAGACGGTATGCTTGCCTCAGAGGGGGATACACCCCTTGGCGAAGACTCTGTGACAGACGGTGGGGTGCCCGTATTGTCGGGCAACGTTTCGGGCGGCACCCGTCAGGATAAAAGAGAAAACCTGCTGCTGGCACTGCGGCCCTTTTTGTCGGAATCCCGTGTGGCGGCGGCAGATGCGATAATACAGGTGAACCGCATATCGGGGATATTCGGCACCTGAAGGCAATGAAGGGAGGGGACTATGTACATCGGCGCACGTGGAGACAGCGGAAGATCGCAGGACAGAGTTGATCTTCCCGAAAAATACAGCGGCAACGCATTCACCGAGGACGGAGTGCTCCGTGTGTCGGATGCGGACGCGCTGAAAAGAGCGGAGGAGGCTTTCAGGAGAGGCTACGTTTTTGAGCCCGACGGAGATGGGGACGGCTGTATGGAGCCTGAGTCCGAGGGGGAGGCGCCTCCCTCTGAGCCGACCGACATACATACCGCAGACAGGGATGCGCCGGCGGCATCGGCAGCCGCAAACGGAAACGTATCGGTGCTTCGGAGGAGCGGGGTGATATCGGAGCTTTTCAAAGGGATAACGGCAGAGCACATTATCCTTTTGGCGGCTGTATTCATTCTTTGGGACAGCCGCGCCGACGATGAGCTTTTACTGCTCCTTATCCTCCTCCTCTTCTGCTGACATGGGATACCGAATAGATTCCGAAACGGAAGCGATAATGAATCTCACAACAGCATCGGTCTTGAGGTACGTGGGATAATAATCGTGAGAATTGACGGAAACGGTGAATGACACCCTTCCGCTAAGGCTCTCAAATGAAAATGAGTAGCCTGAGACGCGGGCAAGGGCTTCTGCATACAGCACGTCAAGGGCGCGTACACCGAAATCGGCGGCGCGCTCATATCTTTTGGCAGCAGTATCGGCAAGAGTGGCGGTCACGGCATACGTGACCTTGTCGCCTGTGTCGCGCGCAGACACGTGAACGTGTCCTTTTGCCACGTGGGATGCGGCGGAAATGACGGCGCATAAAAGCAGATAAAAGCCGTATGGCTCGGCAAAGATGACGCTGGCTTCGTCATAGGAGGCGTCGGGAGTGAAAACAACGTCTCCGCTGACGTACAAAAGGCGGGGCAGTATGTCGGAGAAAAAGCTTTCGGTAAGCATCCGCGCAGGGAAGAGCTCACGCTTGCGGTGAGAGCCGAAAAAGCCCCCTCCGGAAACAAGGGTGTCGTAAAGCTCGGTAAAACGGCGCTTTCCGAGAAAGCCTTCATGTTCGGAAAGAGATGCAAAGGCCTCAGCCACGCGGAGGTAGTCCACCTCTTCTTCGATCTTCATCTGGCTTCCCGAAAGATAAATCGACCGCACGCCCTCGGTGCGCTCCTTTGTCAGGTCGAAAAACACGGAATCGCATCCGAGCGCATCGGAAAGCACGAATGAAAGGGAGCCCTCGGACAAAAGGACTCGGTATCGTTGCGCCGCGTCGGCGCTGAGATGATCTGTTATATTGCCGCCCGGAGACAGAGCGGCGCATATATTATGCGCCGCCTCGGTTATTGTCAGTATTTTTCCGTTTGTATCTGTGATAATGAGCGGCGGAGAATTCCTGATTTCTTTCATAGACTTATTCTTCGTCGGTTTCTTCAGATTCGTCGGTGTCGGTCTCGTCTTCCGAAGGAAGCTCGGGGCCAAGTCCGCCCTCGGGAGCGGAAATGACGTAGTGATCGTATGCACCCTTGAAATAAAGGGCTTCGGTGGCTTCTCTCAAAAGGTATGCGTTATCGCCCTCTATGATGAAGCGCAGACCGTAAAGGGATATGCTTCCTTTGATCTCGCCGGCAACGTTTACGATATCGTTATATATGCCCGTTATTACCGTCTGCTCTGTTACCTCAGTCTCTTCACCGTTTTCATCCGTTTCGCTCACGGTCTCTTCCGTGACGGTGTAGGACCAGTCGAGGCGCGATGTGTCAACGGCGAAAAACGACGTTACGGAGGAAAGCCTTTCAAGATATGAGGCGGTAACGTCAACGGCGTAAACGTCGGGAGTGAAGGAGAGTCCGGGCTTGATTTCGGGAGCGGAGGTCTTAAGCTTTTCAATGAAATAAAGTATGCTGTCGCAATCCTCTGCAGTTACGAGCGGGAAGCCGGAAATGATCACCTCGTCGGCGCCCATGTTGTGAGCTTCGGCAACGATGGCATTGTCGAAAAGGAACGCCGCCTCGGAAAGCACAGGATCGGTGATTCCGCTTGAGGTCAGCTTATAGTAAACGGTGACGTTGGGGGTGAAGCCGTAGCTTTCGCCCGTTTCACGCACCTTTTTTATTATTTCGGAAAGGTCTGGGAGGGATGCATCCGTGGGGAGCTGAGAAAGGGCAGCCGCTGCGGGGGAATAATAAAGCAGGGAATTGTCCTTTGTAACGGGGATGGTCACCGCATCGTAGCCCGATGCGAATATATGAGTTATACGGCGGACAAGATCCTCCTCGTCGCTGATGGCGGAAATGTCAAGGCAGCCTGCGCGGACGTTGCCCTCGGCAGGCTCTATCATCGAAATGCCGCCGCTTGCGGGGGTGGATTCTTCCTTTTTTGTTTCAGCATCCGAATCGTCTGTGGCGCCCCCGTTATCTACCTTGGATTTCAGATAGTTGCCAAGCATAACGGTGCCGACGACAACGGCGATGATGAAAATGGCAAGGAAAAGAACGGTGGTGTTCAGCTTTGCCTTGGGGGTATATTTGCTGTGTCTGCGGGGCACGCGCCTGCGCTTGAAGTTGATGGGCCTTCTGTAGCTGTTCACTTTTCTTCTCCTTTCCTTTGTATTTATCAGGTAAGACCGGCTCCTCAGCCTATGATATCCTCAACCTTGAGGGACTTGAGAAATTCCGTTTCGGTGACGGTGAGCTTTTTCATTTCCGCTTCAACAGCCGCCTGATATCTCCAGGCAAGATATGATTCAAGCAGGTCATCGTAGTTTTCGGAAACGTAGCCGGGATCAAGCTCGCAGCGGAGGATGATGTGATATCCGATATAGGATTCAACGATGCCGCTCATCTCGCCGACCTTGAGAGCGAATGCGGCTTTTTCAAATTCCTCGATAAGCTCGTTGTGAGTGAAATAGTAGCCCGTGGGATTGACGATCATTTCGGGGTCCTCGCCGTATTCCGCAACGAGAGTGTCGAAATCAACGCCGAGACCGGCTGCTGTGAGTGCGGCGACTGCCAGCTGATAGTTTACGGCAGGGTCCTCACCCTTGTCGTTCTTGATGAGAATCTGCTTTGCGTGGCAGAATTCATTTTCGTCGGTGATAGCCTTCATAACGGATTCGCTGTCCGTTTTGATAACGCCCTTATATATAAGCTCGTCGCTGAGGAGGGTGTCGCATTCGAGGCGGGTGAGCAGGAAGCGGAATACACTGTCCGTCATATTTGCGGACTTGAGGTTTTCGATATAGCCCTCAACGCCGCCGAAGTCGTTTTCTATGTAGTAGGTCACCGATTCATCGATGGTCTTTTTCATTTTCTTGCCTTCGTAATCGATGCCGTATGCTTTGCAAAGATCGTAGGTGGCATAGCAGCGGAGAAGGGCGCTTTCGGTCTTTTCGCGGATCTCGGCGTAAACCGCATCCGTGTCAACGTCGTCGCGCTTCCAGTATTCGGCGTCGCCGCCGTCGTATTCGAATTTATAATTCAGGAAGAAATAGCGGTACTGCTCGTAAGGGACCTTGTGGTCTCCGATGTAGAGAGCAGTCTTTTTTTCTTCCTCGGTGCTGCCGGGAATATCGTAACCTTTGCCGCAGGAAATTGCAGCAAAAGCGATCATAATAACAGCGGAGATAAGAGCGATAAAACGTATTTTCGTATGCTTCATTTTGGGTATAGGCCTTTCTTTGCCCGGTGGCAATACTATATCAATCTAATATTATATATCATAATTATGTCCGATATGTGAACGAACTCCGCCGTCCGCCGCGGCGCGGTACGATTATGCGACTACTCGCAAAAATGTTTTCCGCGCCTTGAAAAGGCGGCGACGTTATGATATACTGTAATATGCGTAAATATGTTGATCGAAGGTGGCGCTTATGGCATTTGAAAATGAAAAAGTCACACTCAGCAAAATAATCGAGGAGTTCAAGCTCGGGAGCACTTATATGCCCGAGGACGGCGGAGACCGCGAGATAATCATTGCCGAGGTAAACAGACCGGGACTTGCTTTCTCCGGCTATTTTGAGCGCTTTGAGCCTGCGCGTATCCAGATCGTGGGCATCGTTGAGGATGCGTATCTGAAGGATATGGATCCCGACAGAAGAAGGTCCATTTTCATTGAGTTTTTCAGCCGCAATCCCGTTGCTGTTATTCTCACAAGCGGACTTACTCCCGGCGACGATATGCTCGAGCTCGCCTCCTATTACGAGGTGCCTCTTCTTTCCACGGAGCAGCTCACGAGCCCCTTCATTTCCGCTCTTATCGCACACCTGAATCTTCTTCTTGCACCGCGCATCACAATGCACGGCGTTCTCGTTGAAGTATACGGCGAGGGCGTGCTGATCCTGGGCGACAGCGGCATCGGTAAAAGCGAGACCGCCATCGAGCTCGTCAAGCGCGGTCACCGTCTTATTGCAGACGATGCTGTCGTTATCAAAAAGGTGTCTGCCGTTTCTCTCGTGGGAAGCTCCCCTGAGCTTATCCAGTATTACGTTGAGCTTCGCGGCATCGGAATCGTTGACGTGCGCCGTATTTTCGGTATGGGTGCCGTTAAGCAGACGGAAAAGATCAATATGATAATCAAGCTGGAAAACTGGGTGCAGGGAAAGGCATACGACAGATTCGGGCTTGAAAAGGAATTCACCAATATCCTCGGAATCGACGTTCCCACCACAACGGTGCCCGTTCGTCCCGGCCGAAATCTCGCCATTATCATCGAGATCGCAGCCATGAACAACCGTCAGAAGAAAATGGGATACAATACTCCCGAGGAATTCAACAAAAAGCTCATAGAGCTTTACGGAGTCGATCCGGAGCTGGGCAGCATCAAGGGCTGACGCAGCAAAAAAATAACAAAACACAGAGTAGGCGTGCGCGCGTAAAGTGCTTGGAGGACGGGGAGTTGCCTTCGGGACGAAGATGTTATCGCGGTGCGTTCGCCGCATCCCGCTGTTGCATAAGAGAATTATTATATCTCCGATTGCAATAACGAAAGCGAGCAGTTGGAGGTATATTAATGTCAAAAAACAAAAAAAGTACGGTAAGAGTGACGGTGCTTGCAATGATGATCGCCGTTTCGGTGGTGCTTGGCATCATTTGCAAGAATCTTTTCACCGTGGCGGTGTATTACAGATTCACCCTTGAAAATCTGAGCATTATCTTTGCCGGAATATTTTTCGGTCCTGCTGCAGGTGCCGTTGTGGCGCTGGCGGCAGATGCGATAAGCTGCCTTTTATCAACGAATCCCGTGATAAATCCCATAATCTCACTTGGAGCATTGGCGGTGGGCTTCGTTTCGGGCGCAGTGAGCCGATATGCTTTCCGCAACAGACGCGATACAGCAGCGATTGCCGTATCTGCTGTTTCGGCGCATATCGTCGGTCAGGTGAT
Organism: Eubacteriales bacterium; assembly: GCA_045586225.1. Classification (GTDB taxonomy): domain Bacteria; phylum Bacillota; class Clostridia; order Oscillospirales; family CAG-272; genus DTU064. The sequence continues at coordinate 6,215 of JAZMZX010000093.1, read as the reverse complement.
CATAAAATCCATCGGTAAGATAATATACTACGGAATGCCCTGGTATGGTATCTTCATCGGGCTTTTGTGCAGCGCCGTCGCCGTCACCCTTGAGATCGTTGCCATCCGCGCGATCTACAATAATCCACAGATCCATAAGTTTATAAACAGGAATAATTGAAATGACGTATACTGAAGCTTTGGAATATATACACTCCGTTGAGTGGCGCGGAAGCCGTCCCGGACTTTCACGCATAAGCGAGCTTTGCGGTCTTATGGGAGACCCCCAGGACGGGCTTCGCTTTATCCACGTTGGCGGAACGAACGGAAAGGGCTCCGTTTGCACTATGCTTTCCTCTGTGCTTACGGAGGCAGGGTATAAGACCGGCCTTTTCACATCTCCGTACGTGAAGGAATTCAACGAGCGCATCCGCGTGAACGGTAAAAATATCGGAAACGATGAGCTTGCCGAGGTCACCGATTTCGTCCGCGGATTTGCGGAAACAATGGAGGATAAGCCCACAGAATTCGAGCTTATCACCGCTATCGCCTTCGAGCATTTCAGAAGAGCCGGATGTGATATCGTTATCCTTGAGGTGGGGCTTGGCGGCCGCCTCGATTCCACGAATATAATCAAAACTCCCGTACTCTCCGTTATCACGGAGATATCCCTCGATCACACCGCTATCCTCGGCGATACCGTTGAGGCTATTGCAGGAGAGAAGGCGGGGATCATAAAGAGCGGCGTTCCGGTGATTTTCGCAGGAACGGACCCCGCTGCCGAAAAGGTCATCCGTGAGGCTGCGGAGTCTCTCGGCTCGCCTTATTCGCGCCCCGATTATGAAACGCTCCGTGTTGCCTCCACGTCTGTTGGCGGAAGTCTTTTCAATTACGGAGGCAAGCAGGGGTATAAGATCACCCTTGCGGGTCTTTATCAGCCCCGCAATGCGGCGGCTGCGATACAAGCCGTAGAGGTGTTGAGAAGAGAAGGCTTCACCGTGAAGGAGGATGCGCTCCGCCACGGCCTTTCCCGTGCCGCGTGGCCGGCGCGGTTTGAAACTCTCCGCCGCCTGCCCACCGTTATATACGACGGCGGCCACAATCCCGGAGGCGTGAAGGTGGCCTTTGACAGCATCCGCGCCTATTTCCCCGATAAGAAGATCACGGTGCTCACTGGCATCATGGCCGATAAGGAATATAAGGAAACGGTGGCGATCTCGGCGCCCTATATTGCCCGCGCCTTTACCGTTACCCCCGCCGTGCCGAGAGCGCTTTCCGCCGCACAGTATGCGGAGGAATATCAGGCGCTTGGTGTTGACGCCCTTGCCTGCGAATCCATCGACCGCGGCGTCGCCATGGCTATTGCCGACTCCTGCAACGAGGAGCGCCCCCTTTTCATATTCGGTTCCCTTTATATGTATGCCGATATATTGGCGGCGGTGGACCGCATCCTGCCGCAGACGAGGTTGCAGCAATGAAAATGATGCTGAAAAAAGCAATAGCTCTTTTGCTCATACTGTCGCTTTGTCTGTGCTTAACTGCATGCAGCAGGGAAGAGGGCAGCGCATACCACTCGCTTATGACCCTTCTGGGCTTCGATATGAACGATTACGAGCATGAGGTGGGCACGAGATTTCCCGGTGTCAACGACCCCATATACAAGACCGTGTCCGATATGGTGTCGATCCTCATATACGACAGCGTTTATATAACGCCCTTTGAATCCACGCGTGAAGCCGCAGCGGGCAACAGCGATGCAATATTGAACTATATGCTGAAAACGAGCTATTCGGCCTATAGCGGAAACTCCGCCCTTCTGCAGGAGGCGGAGAAGGTGTATCCACAGTATCACATCACCACCCTTATCCCGAAGGCGGATTATGAAAGCTACGTGTACCGCTATTTCGGTGGAGACACAAGCGTGCAGCACGTAAGCACAGCAAGATTCACGTATCTTTCCAAGCTTGGCGCATATACCACCACAGGCCAGGCTGTTTCCCCTCCCGTCACCGTCAGTGTGACGAAGGTGGTTGAGACCTCACACACCTATCGCGTGAACTTCACTCTCACCGGCGAGAACGAAAGCGTTGATTATTTCTCAATGATCATGAAGCGCGAGGACGGCACGCTTTATATGCGCTTCGTCCGCGAGTTCAACGAGGACGAAACGAAGGCGAAAACAGAATAAAGAAAGCCTTGCGAAGCTTCAAGGGAAGCGCGCAAGGCTTTTTTTCAGCCGGAAAATACGGACGAAACTGATGAAGCCAGGCTTTCGATCAGCTCGAGCATGCGGAATTTGATAACGTAGCGGGTGTCGTCACTTTCGGTGATTATTTTGTATTGAGACGGTGTGAAGCCCACCTCGATGAATTCCTCCTCCCGGTCAGCCGCCACCTCTGTTGCGGGGGCGGTGCAGAGGCGCGGGAAAAGAACGCACCACCAGTTTGCGCCCTCGGCCTCGCCAAGCATTATCCGAAGGGAGGTGTACTTTCCAGAGGGAAGGGAGGCAAAGCCGTAGGTGCGGCGGGGATAGTCCTCCTCCGTGAGGGTGACGGTGACTGTTTCCTTCGCGCCGTAGCCGGAAACGGCAGCCTCTGCCGCCTCCTTTATCAGGGAGAGGGAGTCTCTGATACGGTCCTCCGCCTCAGTCTTGCTTTTTGCATCTGCCACGAGAGAATCCACAAAGGTGAGCACACTGTCGCGTACGTGCAGCTTCAGAGCCTGGTCCTCCGCTTCGTTTGAATTTGCAAGTATGTGCAGGCGGATCACGTTATCATAAAGGGAAAGGTCCGCGCCCGAGGGAAGCACCCTCAGAAGAGGCGCGATAATGAGGACGGCAATACAAATGATGAGCATCTTTTTCATTGTTTTTTTCTCCGGATATCTGATTTTACAAATAAAATATTGCCGAAAAACGATAAGGGTATTCAAAAAAGTGTAAATCGGTTGACAAACGTGATAGAGCGGTGATAGAATAAATCATTATTACGATTATTTATAAGCGAAAGGTTGGGGAATTATATGAGTCTTTACATTCCCGAAGGATATAAATCGCTTCTTACAATGCGTCAGACACAGGTGGCCATCAAAAAGGTGAAGGACTTTTTCGAGCGCGACCTTGCAATACAGCTGAATCTCACGCGAGTTTCCGCGCCCGTTTTCGTTGATTCCGGAAGCGGTCTTAACGACACCCTGAACGGACACGAGCGCCCCGTTTCCTTCGACCTGCCTGCAGGCGGTCAGATGGAGATAGTTCACTCCCTTGCAAAGTGGAAGCGCCAGGCTCTCGCAGACTATAAGTTCTCCGTGGGCGAAGGTCTTTACACGGATATGAACGCCATCCGCCGCGACGAGGACACGGACAACATCCATTCCATTTTCGTTGACCAGTGGGACTGGGAGCGCATCATCAAACACGAGGAGCGCACCCTTGAAACGCTGAAGCGCTTCGTGCGCCGCATTTACCGCTCCCTCCGTCATACGGAAAACTACATAGTTGACGACTACGAATTCATCGACAGACTTCTCCCCGAGGAGATAACCTTCCTCACCGCAGAGGAGCTTCTCGAAAAGTACCCCGGAATGACGGCAAAGGAACGAGAATATGCCGCCGTACGCGAATACGGTGCCGTTTTCATCATCGGTATCGGCGATAAGCTTTCCACGGGCGTGCCCCACGACGGAAGAGCACCCGACTACGACGACTGGACCCTCAACGGAGATATTCTCGTTTATTATCCTGTGCTCGATATTGCTCTTGAGCTTTCCAGCATGGGCATCAGAGTGGACGAGGCTGCCCTTGTGCGCCAGCTTAAGGAGCGGGGCTGTGAGGAGCGTCTCTCGCTTCCTTTCCACAGCGCGCTTATGAATGGCGAGCTTCCGTACACCATCGGCGGCGGTATAGGCCAGAGCCGTATGTGTATGTTCTTCCTCCGCAAGGCACATATCGGTGAGGTACAATCCTCCTATTGGCCTGAGGACGTTCGCAAGGAGTGCGAAAAGCTGGGTGTAAACCTGCTCTGATACATCAAAAAACGTAAATATGCCGAGAAAAAACGGGTCTTTGCCGCAAAATTTGATTGACACGGGGCAAGACTTGTGATAAACTACTTCTAAAGGCGCAGACGGAGAGTTCGCTTGAGATGAAAGTCTCACAGAGAGCGTGCGGTTGGTGAAAGCACGCGGCGAGTAAGCCTTGCGATGTCGCTCCCGAGCCGATACGCCGAACAAAGTAAGCGTATACGTGATGCCGCGTTAAGGTAAAAGGCTTTGCTATGAGCCTGAGAGGCGCTCCTATAGGGCGCAATTAGAGTGGTACCGCGGATATTTTTTATCCGTCTCAAGGAATTCTTTGAGACGGATTTTTGTTTTGTAATATATTTTCAGGAGACCTAATATGAACAATCAGGTAAGAGAGATTGCCGAGCGTATACGCGCTCTGCGAGAAATACTTGACATATCGATAGAGGAAATGGCGGCGGCTACCGAAGTTTCAGTAGAGCAGTACGTGGCATACGAATCGGGCGAAACCGATATGAGTATCGCGTTTACGTATAACTGCGCGAAGCGCCTCGGCGTTGAGGTTACCGATATTCTTCAGGGTAACAGCCCCACGCTTTCCTCCTTCACCATCACCCGCGCAGGAAAGGGACTTTCCACAAACAAGCGCGATAACTTTGACTATAGACACTTAGCTCCTCTTTTCAAGAACAAGAAGGTTGAGCCCTTCCTTGTAACTGCGTACTATAAGGAAGAGGAGCAGAACAAGCCCCTGCACCTTAACTACCATAACGGTCAGGAGGTCGATATCATCAAGAGCGGCTACCTGAAGATGCAGGTGGGCGACCACGTTGAGATCGCCTGCGCAGGAGACGTTCTTTACTACGACAGCTCCACACCTCACGGCATGATCGCAACAGGCGGCATGGACTGCGAATTCTACGCCATCGTTATCAACGGCGACGAAAAGCAGGGAAGCTATATGGATTCCCACACTATGTCCGTTATCGCACATCAGGCGGCAACGGATGAGGTGCCTGCAGCTCCCGAAAAAACACGCGACGAGCCCGCACGCCTCGGTGTTGCCGATAAATTCGTTACCTCCGGTGTTGACGAGGACGGCGTATTCAACCGTATCAAGTTCCATAACATTTCCGGATTCAATTTCGCATACGATATCGTGGACGAGATCGCGCGTCTGGCACCGCAGAAGCTGGCAATGCTCCATGTTGACAAGGACAAAACGGAGCGCCGCTTCACCTTCCACGAGATCAGCCGTATGTCCAACCGTGCGGCAAACTATTTCCGCTCTCTCGGCATCGCCCGCGGCGACAGAGTTATGCTGGTGCTCAAGCGCCATTGGCAGTTCTGGATCGCCATGATGGGTCTCAACAAGATCGGTGCTATCGCTATCCCCGCAACGAATCAGCTCCTCACCAAGGACTTCGATTACCGCTTCAATGCGGCAGGCGTTTCCGCCGTTATCTCCACACCTGACGACAAGGTGCCCGAGGCCATCGAGGCGGCTCTTCCCACCTCTCCCACCGTTAAGCTGAAGCTTATCGTCGGCGGCGAGCGTGAGGGCTGGAGAGATTTCGACACCGAGATCGCAATGTATTCAAGCCATCTTGACAGAGTCGACGTTGGCGGCGACGACCCCCTGCTTATGTATTTCACCTCCGGTACAACGGGATATCCCAAGATCGCAGTGCACAATCATAAGTACCCCCTTGGCCACTATCCCACAGCCCGCTATTGGCATAACGTGGATCCTAACGGCCTGCACCTCACCATCTCCGACACGGGATGGGCAAAGGCAATGTGGGGTAAGCTTTACGGCCAGTGGATGGCAGAGGGCGCGCTCTTCGTTTATAACTTCGACAGATTCGACGCGGCAGATATCCTGCCTCTCTTTGCCAAGTACGGCATCACCACCTTCTGCGCACCGCCCACAATGTATCGCTTCATGATCAAGGAGGATCTTGGCAAATACGATCTTTTGTCCATCAAGCATGCATCCATTGCAGGTGAGGCGCTGAACCCTGAGGTCTACGAGCAGTTCCGCCGTCACACCGGAGTTTCCCTTATGGAAGCCTTCGGCCAGACGGAAACGACCGTCGTTCTCGGCAACTTTGCAGGCATGAAACCGAAGCCCGGCTCCATGGGTAAACCAGTTCCACTGTACCCTGTTGAGCTGTTAGGACCTGACGGTCACCCTGTAAAAATCGGTGATACCG
>JAZMZX010000092.1:0-22865 GCA_045586225.1 Eubacteriales bacterium | reverse complement strand
GTAAAGTAAAACGCTTTACATAGTATAGCAACAGTCATCCTCTTTGTCAATAGGTAAATCAAAAATATTTTATGTTTTATTTCTTGCCGTTCTGCGGCCTGTGTTGATTGACAAAATAGAATAAACTGATTATAATAAATAACATCTAATAGACTTTATAATGAAGTAAAAGCAAACGGAGAAAAGAAAATGACAAGCGGAAGTAATTTTTGGGACTTTGAAATATGGAGCTTCATCGTTACCCTGACGGTGCTTCTCGGCGGAATGCTCATTGCAAACATCCTTCGCCGCAAGGTCACCTTCATCAGAAGATCTCTCATCCCCAGCTCTGTTCTCGGAGGCTTTATTGTCCTCATCCTCTGCGTTGTTTATCAGAAGATCATGAACAGACCCCTCATTGCCACCTCCACCCTCGAGGCGCTCACGTATCACGGCCTTGGCCTTGGATTCGTTGCCATCACCCTGGTTGAAAAGGAAAAAGAGAAGGATAAGGACCGTCAGCGCGACATCTTCAACACAGGCGTTGCCACCGTTGCCACCTATCTCGTTCAGGCAGTTTCGGGACTTATAATCACCATCGGCCTTCACTACGCCATCGGAAGCTTCTTTGCATCCGGTATTCTTCTTCCTCTCGGCTTCGGACAGGGCCCGGGACAGGCTTATAACTGGGGCAGCAACTATGAAAAGCTCTATGGCTTCGTAAACGGAACCAGCTTCGGCCTCACCGTTGCAGCCATGGGATTCGTTTCCGCATCCATCGGCGGCATCATCTATCTTAACGTATTGAGACGTAAGGGAAAGATCACAGTTTCCGACGCAGAGACTGCCGACACCGACGTAGAAGCGGTAAACGGCGAAAACGAGATCCCTTCCTCCGAATCCATGGATAAGCTCACAGTGCAGATCGCACTGGTGCTCACCGCATACATAGGCGCATACGGAATAATGATGCTCTTCAACGTGCTCATCAATTCCGGCATTCTCGGAAACTTCGGATATAATACTCTTCAGCCGCTGATCTGGGGCTTCAACTTCCTCTTCGGCGTTGTAATGGCCATTCTTCTCAAGGCTGTGCTCAAGGGTCTCAGAAGATCCGGCGTTATGAAGCGCGACTACACGAACAATTTCCTGCAGACGCGTCTTTCCGGCTTCTTCTTCGATATTATGGTGGTTGCATCCATCGCTGCCATCGACCTTTCCGCATTCGCTCACACGGAATTCATCGTGCCCCTTATATGCATCTGCGTTGTGGGCGCCGTTCTCTCCTATCTCTTCCTTTCAAAGATATCAAAGGATCTTTTTCCCACATATCAGCACGAGTTCTGGCTTTCTATGTACGGCATGCTCACGGGCACCGCTTCCACGGGCATTATTCTCCTGCGTGAGATCGACCCCGACTTTGAAACACCCGCAGCCACAAATCTTGTGTATCAGAATCTCTACGCCATCATATTCGGCTTCCCGCTTATGCTGGTGCTGGCTCTTGCTCCCAAGGGCGTGGCACAGTCCTGGCTCACTGCAGGCTTACTGTTCGTGTTCCTTCTCGTGATGATCGCCATCCTCTACAGATCCCGTATCTTCGGTAAGAAAAAAGCAAAGAACAAAGAATAAATCCCAAAAACGGGAGGCTCTGCCTCCCGTTTTTTATTTTTCGATTATGTTCAGGTTCGTGGGCAGAATGCCGGACTGCTCGAAAACAATCTCGGTTATCTGTGCCACCTCGCTTGGCAGAAGTCCGTCGCTTCTGACGATAACGCTTGCAAGATCTCCGTTGATCACGGCAACGCATTCGGAAAAGCCCTTGGCCTTCACAAGCTCCTCAATGTTTGATTCTGCCTCAATGGCAACGGCTATGGCGGCAATATCTGCCTCAGCCTTGTTTTTCACCTCTTCCAGAGCCGAGTCGCTGCCGGCAACGGTGGAAAGCACCTCGATAGCTTCATCGCGTGCCCGGTCGCGGTTCAGCACCGCCGCATCGAAGTAGCCGTCGCTGTCGTCCTTTTCGCCCTCGCCGGACACGCCGATTTCGTCGGTGTCGTCCTCAAGCATTGATGCATAAAGATCGGGATCGATAACGTATCCGTTGTCGCCGGCGGGAAGGGAATTGTCCGCAAGGATGAAATTGAGCCCTATTGCAACAGCGCAAACGAGCACGGCGGAAAGAATGATCATATTCTTCGCGCCCACCTTCCTTGCGAGCTTCACAGTTTTTTCTTTTGCCGCCTCCATTTTCTCCTTAAGCCTTGATAGCTTCATATAAAAAATACCTCCGTTTATTTTTATGATCTATATATATGAATGCCCCCTTGCGGCTATTCACGTTTAACGGGCACCTGCCACCGATATTTTTGATAAGGGGATGTTAAAGGCAGAAGATAAAAGCTCTGCCACGGTTTTTTGTATTGACGGCTCGCCGCCGCCTCTGCAAACGACCGCGATCCCACGTACAGAGGCATATATCTCACGTATGAGTAAGGCCTCTTCACCCTCCGTCCCCTCAAGAATAAGATAATCAACGGTGCCGCCGTTTGTGTTTTCCGCGTATACGAACTCGCTTCCCCCGTCAAGAGTCAGAAGCACCGTCACGTTTGAAATGCCGTCTATCCCCGAGAGCAGCCGTTCCACCTTTTTTTCAAGCTTGTCTGTGTATGCCTCCGCATCGGAAAGGGAAGGTGCGGGGGCGTTGCTTGAGGAAGGGGCACCTTCCTCCGTGTCCTTTGCCGTGCCGCGCCCCATAAATAAAAGGGCAGCACCTAAAATAAAAAGAAGCAGAGGCACGGCAAAGCGCCGAAGATTCTTTTTGCCTTGAGAAAATATTGTGTTAATCATAATTCACGTAAACCGCCCCGTAATATTTTTCTTCGAAATACCGCCGTATCTCACCGCTGTCTGCCCAGGCGCCGTAGCTTTTCAGGGTTATCACGATAGTGTCCACCGTCACGTCTGTATAATCGTTGGCGTCAAGTGTCACCGATACCGACACGTGATCATCGGAGATGCGGAAAATCTTGAAAAGCTCCGACTTAACGTCAGCCTCGATCCTTGCTTCGGCCTCTTTGATCACCGTTTCTCTGTAATCGGGCAGTGTATCCTCCCCGCCGAAGGGGAGGTCAAATTCAAAGCCCTCCTCACCGATCACCTCGGATAAGCCCGAAAGCGGCTCGATTATGATAAAAATCGTGATAAGTCCCGCAATATGGCGCACGTATTTGCCCGTTTCTCCTTCGCTTGGCAGGAGAAGTGACGTAAGTGCCGTCATCACCGCCGCCGTGATAACGGATAATAAATACCCGTTCACGGTGATATTGCAGGAGCGGTCTTCATAAATATCGCCGCCGAAATTATAAAGACCGTAGCCGTCACGGAAACTATTGCGGCTGCAAGCCCAAGTGAGGACCGCACCGCGGAAAAAAGCCTGCTTTCACGTCCGCAGCCCAAAATACCCGAGATAAATGCCATAGACCCGTATACAGCACCGGAAACGAAGAGCTTTGTGAGGATAGGCAAGGTCAATAGAATAACAGCGGCAATGCCAACAGCGCCTGCGCCTCCGCGGATAACGGAAAGCCCCGATGCCAGAGTACGCACCGTGTCGCTGAGCACACCGCCAACAATGGGGATGCTGCTTGAAACCGCAAACTTCACTCCGCGGGCGGCAACGCTGTCGGCGGCAGCCGCAAGCGTCGTCTGATAGGAAAGCACCGTTACGTATATGAGCGCTGCGGCAGATATGAGAGTGGTGAAGGTGCGGCGCAAAAAGCCTGCCAGAGGCTCTGCTCCCCCTTCACCGGGCGTTACCGAAGCAACGACGGAAACAGCAAGGGAGCACTTATAAAGAGGAGTGAAAACGAAAGCGGTGATAAACTCCACCGCAGAGGAAAAAAGCAAAAATCCCGATGACGTCACGGCGGTGCCGAGGGTGTTTGCGGAGGCGGCGCCAATGAGGGAAAGGGCAGGCACAAGAGTGCCCACAAAGGCTGAAAGGGAGGATGAATAAAGGGATATCTCCCCGACTCTTTCCACCTCCTCCGATAAAATAAGTATCCCTGCGGAAAGACACGATATCAGGGACACAGCCTCGCCGCCTCTGCCGCCCATCACGTCACTGAAGTGAAGGGAAGCCACGGCAGATATGAGCACCGTGCCCAACAGCTTCGGAAAAAGCCGCCCTGCGGATGCCAGCGCAAGGGACGCGGATTCCTTTGCTATCTCGCCCACAAAAGCAAAGCCAAGCTCGCCACCCGCCACGTCCTCCGCCGTAAGACCTTCGGGGAATTTGTCGCCCATCCCGTCGGGCATGCCTTCAACGATGGAAGAAATGCAGTCGGGAGTCTCAGCCCCCACAAAAAACGCCGAAAGCGCGGTTAACGTACCTGTGAAGAGAAAAAATAGTATTGCTTTTATACCTGTCCTTTTCTTTTTCATAAAAATTACCCTAAAAGTGATGCCGCAAGCTTTAAAAGTTCAAAGAGAAAGCCGGCGGCTATAAGCGTAAGCTCCGCACGCCCCACAAGTGAAATGCCCTTTGCCGCCCCATCGGCACCCGATGCACGGCAAACGTCAGACGTCAGCTCGGTTGCATATGCAATGCCGAGAGCGCGCAAAAGAGCAGATGAATAAACTGCCGCGGAGCCGTCGAGGAGAGAGGAAAGCTCGCCAATGAGGGGAGTTATCTTGCTTAAAGCGGCGGCGAAGAGCAAAAGTGCCGCGCACAAAGGCAGAAGCCTTGACACGGGGCTTCTCGCCTCTCCCAGCACTGCCGTTGCCGCAGCGGCAACAAGTGCTATCCCAAACAGCCTCATCATAAGCCGAAGACCTTCGATATTTTTTCAAAAAGCTCCGCCAGCTTATCCGTAAGCAGCAGTATAACGATAACGATACCGGCAACGGAAACAAGAGTTGACTGCTCCTCGCGTCCCGATTTGGATAGTATCTGGCAAACCACCGCAACGACAAAGCCTATGCCCGCTATCTTAAGTAAAAGAGAAACGTCCATTTCGTACCTTTCAGTCAGAGAAGGAGCAGTATCGCCGTTGCCGAAATAAACACCGCTATAGCAACTGCGGCTTTTTCCTTGTTTTTTAATGCGCCCTCAAGCTCTTCCGCATGTGCGCGGAGCTTCGCTCCGAGAGATTCGCACAGCTCAAGCTGTGAATCCGAATAGCCACGGCCGAGTCGGTTGGCAAAATCGGTGAGTATGTCCATCGTTATACTGTCGAAGGGAGGCTTTGTTTCCTTCAGCGCCTCTGTCAATGAGGATTCTGCGGCATATTTAAAGAATTCGTATAGCTCCGCTTCGTCCGTTTCGTAGGATTCAAGTATGTTTTTCACGGGGGATGCGTGATACGAAACGGCATCCCGTACAAAAAGCACGAAGCGGAGTGCATCTCTTAACAGACGCAGCGCCCTTCTGTTGCCGCGGCAATAGGACCGTGCCGCCTCAACGGAGGCGGTGACGATGCAAAAAACGCCGCAAAGACTTATCGCTGCGTTCATTCCGTTTCCTCTTTCGTAAAAATAAAGCCGCCGCCCGTCCGCGCAAGACCTATTCTTGTGGGGAATGCTCCCGAGGATAACAGCTCCGCCATGTCTTCCCGTCCCGTCAGCTCGCGGATGCTTCCCGCGTGGGCTGTTGCAATAATGGGCACACCGCTGGAATACGCATACCTCGCCGCCTTCGCATCATCATCTCCCGCCAGCTCGTCGCACAGTATTACGTGTGGGGAAAGAGACCGCACCGCAAGCCTTATCCCCTCAGCCTTGGGGTAATGCAAAAGCACGTCCGCCGAGGAGAGGAAATTTCCACGGGAAAGCTCGCCCCGTGTGTCTATCACGGCAAACTGAGCCCCGTCGCCGCTTAAAAGCCGCATAAGATCACGCAAAAGCGTCGTTTTGCCCACACCGGGCGGTGAATATATCAGTATCCCCCGCCGTTTTCGGCAAAAGAGCCTGTATACCTCGGCGGCACAGCCTGTAACGTCGTGGGGGATACGCAAGGTCACAGAGGAATACTCCGTCACCGCATCCACCGCGCCGTTTTTCAAAACGGCACGTCCGCAAATACCCGCGCGGAAACCGCGTGCGTTTATGTAGCCCTCTTTTATGGTGCCTGCGTGTGCGTAGACGGACCCTTGCGAGAGGGAATAGACCACGTCGTCCATCTGCCTTGCGGAAAGCACCGGCTCCAAGGGATAGGAATCCCTCCCAACGGAGATATACGATATTCCGTCCCGACGGAGACGGATATCGGTGATACTGTCGGGATCAAGGCTGCGGTCACGTATTGCTTTGTAAACTGCTGAGCGCAAATAGAGAGGCAAAAGCTCCAGCGCCGCACGAAGGGAAGTGTTTTGTTCTTTCGTTTCGTTCATCATGGTAGAAGTATATTGAGCCGCGGACGGGTTTATGACAGGGCACGGGAGAAAAAAAGACCCCCGCGGGTGATTCATCACCCCGGGGATCTTTTATTCTTTCTTTTTTTATCAACGATAAAAAGCACCAGCGAAACGAACAGAATGCCCGACAGCGAGCCTGCCAGGTCCAAAAACACGTCCGACACCTGATTTCCCCGTTTTGTGAAGATCTGTATCATCTCGTCGGTGGATGCAACCGAAAGGCAGAAAAGCGCCGACACGGGCAAACGGAAAAGGTATTCGCCAAAGTCACCGTCTCCGATAGTTTTTGAAAATAGCGCCGTCAGCAAGCCGAGCAAGCCAAATTCACAAAAATGGGCAAGCTTTCTTATAACGTGATTCAAAAGCCCCAAATCAAATCCTCTGAGAAAAGGGAAGCGCTCAGCCAAATCCTCGGCGATGCCGCCGCTTAGCTCAGCCGATTCGGGGATCGGAGCCAACGACAGGTACCATATAATAGACACATTTAATATTATAAGCAGGATCAGTACCGCTTTCGTGACTGTCCACGGCCTCATAAGGTCCCCTCCTTTTCAAAAGATTTATTCCGATAAAGAATTTTATCATAATCAAAAGCCGCCGTCAATCGGTTTTGTGTTGAATCTCGCCGACCCATGTGGTATAATCATTTTAATACGTTGCGATATCCTCGGGAGGATAAATATATGTTCGACAGAAAAAAAGTAACAGAAGAGCTCACGCTCTGGCTTCGCGAATGGTTCGATAGAAACGGCAGCGGCTGCAACGCCGTCGTCGGCATTTCCGGCGGTAAGGACAGCTCCGTTGTGGCAGCACTTTGCGTGCGCGCTCTTGGACGCGACCGCGTTATCGGCGTACTCATGCCCAACGGCGAGCAGTACGATATCGACGCTTCCTATACTCTCGTAAACCATCTCGGTATCAAGTACCACGTTATCAATATCAAGGATTCCTTCGACGGAATGCTGTCGGCAGTCCGCGAATGTCTCCCCGACGTAACGGCGCAGAGCCTGCAGAATCTGGCACCCCGCCTCCGTATGTCGGCTCTTTACTGCGTTTCTCAGTCGTCAAACGGCAGAGTTATAAACACCTGCAATCTCTCCGAGGACTGGGTCGGTTACAGCACCCGCTACGGCGATTCCGCAGGCGACGTTTCTCCCCTTGCCATGCTGACGGTGGCAGAGGTCCTTGAGATAGGCCGTGAGCTGGGTCTTCCCGACGAGCTTGTGGATAAGGTGCCCTCCGACGGACTTTGCGGCAAAACCGACGAGGATAACCTGGGCTTCACCTATGCTGCCCTTGACAGATACATCCGCGAGGGTATCTGCGAGGATGAGGAGGTCCGCGCAAAGATCGACCGCCGCCACAGGATCAATAAATTCAAGCTTGAGCTTATGGAGCACTACGACCCCTGCTATTCTATCCTTGCAAAGGACTGAAGCCAAATAAAGTCAAAAGCCGCGCCGCGGCAGAATGGAGATAATAATGGATATCATCAAAGCTAAAGAAACCTTCCGCAGTATTCAGAAAAAGCTCAGAGCCTACGGATTTGCAACCACCGCCGTGTATTACGACGCTGTTACCGTTGCTCCCGAGGGCGGCGAAAAGGAGCGCAACGAAGCAATGGAGATACTCTCCAATATCACCTACGAGATCGAGACCTCCCCTGAAATGCTTGAGGCTGTTGCGTATCTTTACGAGCACCGCGACGAGCTTGACCCCGCCATGCGCCGCGAGATCACGGAATACAATAAGCAGAGCGAATACATCAAGACCATCCCCCAGGAGGAATACGTTGCTTATTCCGTGCTCATAAACGAAGCACATTCCATCTGGCGCCGCGCCAAGGAAAACAATGATTTCGCGTCCTTCGCACCCACCCTTGCGAAGATATTTGAAACAAACAAGAAATTCGCCCTTTACTATAAGCCCGAAAAGGACCCCTACGATACGCTTCTTGATATGTATGAGCAGGGTCTCACAAAGGAAAAGTGCGATCTGTTCTTCAGCGAGCTCAGAGATACCATCGTTCCTCTCGTAAAGAAGATAACAGAGAAGGCGGAGATCAACACCGACTTCGTTTTCAGCGAGTATCCCATCAATACTCAGCGCGAGTATTCCGATTTCCTTATGGAAAAAATGGCTATCGACCGCAAGCATTGCGGTATTGGTGAAACGGAGCATCCCTTCACCCTGAATTTCAATAAGCACGACGTGCGGATCACCACCCATTATCATAAAAACGATCTTCTCAATTCCATGTATTCTGTCATCCATGAGGGCGGTCACGCCCTTTATGAGCTTGGTATCGGCGATGAATATGAGGGTACCGGCCTTGCGGGCGGCGCTTCCATGGCAATGCACGAGACCATCTCCCGCTTCTATGAGAATATCGTGGGAAGAAGCCGCACCTTCATCTCCCTTATTTATCCCCGCCTTTGCGAGCTTTTCCCCGAGCAGCTTTGCGGTATCGATGAAGAGAGCTTCTATCTTGCGGCAAACGCAAGCAAGCCCTCGCTTATAAGAACCGAGGCAGATGAGCTTACGTATACTTTGCACGTTATGGTGCGCTATGAGATCGAGCGCGGCATGATGGACGGCACCTACACCGTGGACGATCTGCCCCGTGTGTGGAGAGAAAAGTATAAGCATTATCTTGGCGTTGACGTGCCCGACGACACCAGAGGCGTTCTTCAGGATTCCCACTGGTCCGGTGGTTCCGTCGGTTATTTCCCCTCATATGCTCTCGGCTCCGCATACGGCGCACAGATATACGAGACCATGAAAAAGGATATGGACGTAGATGCGGTTATCAAAGAAGCGGGCAGCACCGCACCTCTCAACAGCTGGCTCGAGGATAAGATATTCCGTCACGGAAGCAGATACGATTCCGATGAGCTGCTGAAGATGTGCACGGGCGAGGAATTCTCCGCCAAATACTATACCGACTATCTCACCCGTAAGTATTCCGAGATATACGGCTTAGACTAAAAGAACAATAAAGGAGGCACCTATGAGAAAACGTAAGCTTAGAAAAGCGCTGATATTCTCCGTAGCGTGCCTCCTTTTTATTTTCGCTCTGCTCGTTATATTTGCATATTTCACTCCGCGCGGCTACAGAATGACGGTGTCCATCCACGGCTATACGGAGATCCTCGACGGCGTGTGGCTGGACGACGAGTTCACCGGCGACGTCGATACTGTTTACGACACCGTGCGGCGGGGCAGGGAGAGGGTGCGCACCTTTTATGGCGAGCTCACCGCAGAGCCCACCCTGATCATTACGGAAAGCGAAAGGAAGCTGAAGCGCCTTGGCGGCGGCCACGATATCATGACCTTTGCCGTCGGACGAGTATTCTCCTATGCTTCCATTGACGTGGACCTTTTCGACGTTGACTCCGTTGCCCACGAGCTTGGGCACGCGGAAACTCACCGCCGCCTTTACGAAGGGCGTGTCACCTTCGGGCGCGGAGTGCCTCCGTGGTTTGACGAGGGCATCGCCCTGCAGATGGACTATAACCCAAGATACAGCTGGGAAGCGCTTATGAGGTGCACCGAGAATATGACGCGGCTTCCCGATTTCAGCCGTATCTCAACCGAGCGCGGCTTTTACGACAGTAACGAGGAAACTCTCTTTTATAATTACGTGGTCAGCAAATTTGAGGTGGGGCGCTGGCTCCTTGAAAACGGTGACGTTGAAGGGCTTCTGAAGCTCCTCGAAAAGCTGAACCGCGGCGGCGACTTTTATGAGCTCTATGAGATGCCGGAAACAGATGCCGACGGGTAAGCAACCAAAGTGGTTGCGAATCCGACGGCATTTTTCTTTATTTAACCAAAAAGTGTTAATAATATCGACATAAATGGGGAGTATAATGAGCTTGCGCAACCAAAGGTTACGTCATAAATGACTCTCTAACTTGGTGGCGAAACAAAAACTGCGGCATTATAATGTAAATGTAAAATGCGGATATTGTGAGGCACTGTGCCTCAACGCCGCGCGCTTTGAAAAAGGAGTATATCCATATGAAGCTTTCAGACAAAATATCATACCTTAGAAATAAAATGAATATGTCTCAGGAGGAGCTGGCAGATTACCTGAACGTGTCGCGCCAGTCCGTCTCCAAGTGGGAGATAGGTCAGTCCGACCCCAGGATCGATAAGATCCTTCAGCTTTGCGGTCTTTTCAACGTGACCACCGACGAGCTCATCCGCGAGGATATCGACGTGAGCGAAAGCAGAGGCAGAGCGGAAGAGTATAAGCTTTCCGCAGGCAAGTATTTCGGCACCGACGGTTTCCGTGGCGAAGCAAACGTTGACCTGACGGCAGAGCAGGCCTTCCGTATCGGCAGATTCCTCGGCTGGTTTTACGCGAGCGCTCTTTCCGGCTGTCGCGACCGCAACTACCGCCCCCGTATCTGCATCGGTAAGGATACCCGCCGTTCAAGCTATATGCTTGAATATGCGATCGCAGCGGGAATCACTTCCTCCGGCGCTGATGCATATATGCTTCACGTAACGACCACCCCCAGCGTTTCCTACGTAACGAGGCTCGACAGCTTCGATTGCGGCGTTATGATATCCGCGTCACATAATGCGTATTATGATAACGGGATCAAGCTTATCAACCGCTATGGCGAAAAGATGGACGATTCCGCCCTCGCTCTCGTTGAAGCATACCTGGACGGTGAGCTTTCCGTCCTCGGCATCGAGGGGAACGACCTCCCCCTTGCACATAAGGAGCGCGTGGGTGCCATCATCGACTATGCCGCAGGCAGAAACCGCTATATCGGCTATCTTATCTCTGTTGTAACACATTCCTTCCGCGAGATGCGTATCGCCCTCGACTGCGCCAACGGCGCAGCCTGGCGCATTGCCCCCGCCGTTTTCGAAGCACTCGGCGCACAGATATACGTTATCAACAGCCAGCCCGACGGCCAGAATATCAACCGTAACGCAGGCTCAACAAACGTTGAGTATCTCTCCGCATACGTTAAGGAAAACCGCCTTGACCTTGGCTTCGCCTTCGACGGCGACGCTGACCGCTGCATCGCCGTTGACGAAAACGGCAACGTTGTGGACGGCGACAAGATCATGTTCATTCTTGCAAATATGCTCAAGCGCCGAGGAGCTCTTGAGTCCAACACTCTCGTAACCACTGTTATGTCCAACTCAGGTCTCCATAAGGCGTGCAAGGAAGCAGGCATAAACACCATCGAAACGAACGTTGGCGACAGATACGTGTATGAGGCAATGATGAAACACGGCTATTCTCTTGGCGGCGAGCAGTCCGGCCATATCATCGTCCAGAAATATGCCACCACAGGCGACGGTGTCCTCACCGCACTTATGATCATGGAAGAGGTGCTCGACCGCAAGGCTACCCTCGGCAAGCTTGCCTCCGCCGTTACTATCTATCCTCAGATACTCCGCAATATCCGCGTTTCCGATAAAACTGCCGTTATGGCAGACCCGGATATCAAGGCAAAGGTAGACAGCATCACAGCAGAATTCGGCGACACAGGCAGAGTTCTTCTCAGAAAGAGCGGCACCGAGCCTCTCATTCGTGTTATGGCTGAGGGGGCAGACCTTGACCTTTGCGAATATTACGTGAATTCTCTCATCGAGCTTATCAAATCCAAGGGATATGCCGCACGCGGCTGACGGAGGGGAAGTATGTCAAAGGAATATCTCAGCCCTGAGGCGCTTTTCGATATGACTCACACAGAGTCTGCTGCCATATTTGATGGCTGCACTTATCCGTGGGAGGCACTTTCACGCATCAGCGATTTCATAATCGCACGCGGTGCGTGCCTTTCCTCCGAAGAGTACGATAACCCCGCCCCCAACGTTTGGATAGCGAAGGATGCCACCGTTGCACCCACCGCATCGGTATCGGGTCCCTGCATCATCGAGTCCGGCGCCGAGGTCCGCCATTGCGCCTTCATCCGCGGCTCCGCCATCGTCGGAAAGGGAGCTGTGGTTGGCAATTCCACCGAGCTTAAAAACGTCATCCTATTCGATAAGGTGCAGGTGCCCCACTATAATTACGTGGGCGACTCCATCCTCGGATATTGCGCTCATATGGGCGCCGCCTCCATCACATCAAATGTGAAGGGAGACAAAAAGCTCGTTTCCGTTCACGCGCCCGATGGCGACATAGAAACAGGACGCAAAAAGTTTGGCGGTATGCTGGGCGACTATGCTGAGATCGGATGCGGAAGCATCCTCAATCCCGGCACTGTTATCGGCCGTGGGGCGAGAGTATATCCGCTTTCCTCCGTTCGCGGATACGTTCCCGAAAAGCATATCTTTAAGGATAAGGGCAGGATCGAGCCCATAAAGGAATAAAAAAAGAGAGCCATCGGCTCTCTTTTTTTATTCAAAGCTCAGCATAGCGGAAACTGTGCAATATACATATAAATGATTGACAAACAGTCGGATATTTATTAATATAGTACATATAGATCATGGGTTTATCCTATGAAACGAAAGGTGAAAAGCAAGCATGAAAAAGGCAAGATGGATCTGGAAGGAGCACGAAAACGAAAAAAACACGTGGATGTGCTTTATCAAGGATATCGTTTGCGAGAGCGCACCCGAAATGGTGACGGCAAAGATCGCGGTGGATTCGAAATACTGGCTTTATATTAACGGTGAGCTTGTGATTTTCGAGGGCGGACTTAAAAGAGGCCCCACACCCACGGCAACCTATTGCGACGAGCCGGACCTCAGCGGCCGCTTTGTTAAGGGTAAAAACAGGATCGCGATACTTGTGTGCTACTTCGGAAAAAACGGCTTTTGCCACGTTTCAAGCGGCAGGGGCGGCCTTTATTTCGATGCCGTGATAGGTGAAGAAAGGGTCGTTTCCGACGGAAGCTGGAAGCTCAGAAAGCATCCGGCATACGTTCCCGCGCCTATAGATGATATTGGCCCAAACTACAGGCTTCCCGAATCGGATATATATTTCGATGCATCAAAGGATATAGACGGCTGGTATACTCCCGAATATTCCGCAGAAGAGTGGGAGGATGCAGGGGTCATCTCCGAAAAGGATGCCGAATGCTTCGGTGAGCTATATAAGCGCGGTATACCCATGCTGAGAGATTACGGACTCAAGCCCTTCGTGAATACCGATGACGTGAAGGGCAGATATATAGAAGAGGACACTGTGCTTGAAATGCGGCTGCCTTATAATCTTCAGTTCACCCCCTACCTTATGCTTATAGCGGAGGCAGGCAAAAAAATCGTTATAAAGGCTGAGAATTACCACACGAACGCTCCGGGCGAAAAGGGAATAAAAAGCGTTTATATCACGAAAAACGGACGGCAGGAATACGAGGCTCTCGGCTGGCTCAACGGCGAGCACATAAGCTTTGAGGTGCCCGCAGGCGTGAAGATATTGGACCTGAAATACAGAGAAACGGGATATGACGTTGACAGGACCGGAAGCTTTGTTTCCGACGACGAATTTCTCAATAAGCTTTGGGAAAAGTGCTACCGCACCCTTTATATCTCCATGCGCGATACCTTTATGGATTGCCCCGACAGAGAGCGCACACAGTGGTGGGGCGACGTAAACGTGGAAATGCAGATGCTTTTGTACTGCATGGACGAAAGAGCATCCCTTCTTTATGAAAAAGGAGTTGAAAGCCTTGTGGGCTGGTACAGAAGCACGGGCAATATGTGGACGGTCGTGCCCTCGGGAAGGGAGCAGTTTGAGTTGCCTTTTCAGAATCTTTCGGGAATATACGGCTTCACCGTGTACTATGATCATAAGGGCGACGTCCGCTTCCTCGAAAACGTGTACGAAATGTCACGCGACTACGTTTTGAGATATGAAACGGGAGACGACGGACTCGTTATCCATCGCTCAGGAAGCTGGGATTGGCCCGATTGGGGCAAGCACGCCGACGTGGTCATAATGGAAAATGCCTGGTATTGCCTTGCGCTGAGCTCGTGCCTGAAAATAGCGGAGGAGCTGGGGCTTAAGGATCACGCGGCCGTTTATGCTGAAAAAATAGAATCCATTCGAAAAAATATAAAGACCAAGATCAATAGCAGCGGTGTTTTCTACGGCTACACCGACAACGGCATCCCCGACGACAGAGCAAATGCCCTTGCTGTTCTGGCGGGCTTTACGCCCACAGAGAATTACGACGCCGTCTCAGAGCTTTTCAAGCAGGTTGAAAACGCAAGCCCCTATATGGAAAAATACGTTCTCGATGCAATTTGCGCCATGGGAAGAGTTGATGAGGCCGTTGAGCGAATGAAAAAGCGCTACGAGGGCATGGTCAGCTTCGATTATTCCACCCTTTGGGAGCATTGGGGAAGGTCTTCGTCGCTGAATCACGCATGGTCGGGCGGCCCTCTCGTCACAATGTCGAAATACGTTGCAGGCATCAGCTCTGCCGATGTGGGCGGAAACGAATATACGATCGCGCCAAATCCCGGCGAGCTTAGCCGTATCGAATGCGCTGTGCCCACAAAAAAAGGCATACTGAAGGTGAATATCAGAAGATCGGGCGGTGAAGGAAACGTCAGCGTTATCCATCCTGCCGGTATCCGTGTAACAGTCACACCTCCAAAAGAGGGAAGCTGGACCGTAAACGTGACCGAACAGGTCTGAAAGCAGAGCGCAAAGGAGACTCACAATGAAATATTCCTACGACAGTCAAAGTCTGTATGAAAACGGACGCCCCGTCTTTCCTGTAATGGGAGAGATGCACTTCAGCCGCTACAGTGAAAAATACTGGGAAGAGTCACTCCGAAAAATGAAGGCGGGAGGCGTCACCGTGGTGGCGTCATACGTGTTCTGGATCCATCACGAGGAAGAGGAGGGCGTATTCGATTTTTCAGGCTCACGGAATTTAAGAGCATTCGTTGAATGCTGCCGCAGGGTGGGGCTCGATATGTTTCTGCGCATCGGTCCCTGGTCGCACGGCGAAGCGAGAAACGGAGGCTTTCCCGATTGGCTCGTTGATAAAGCGGAAAAGGGAATGAAGCTCCGCACAAACGACGAGTGCTATATGAATTACGTAAAGCGCTTCTGGCAGCGGATATACGGTGAGGTCCGTGGGCTTATGGAGGCAGACGGCGGCCCCATAATAGGTATCCAGATAGAAAATGAATACTGGGTCCACGATAAAGATCCGAACGTTGCGGGCGATTCACATATGCGGAGGCTTGAGAGCCTTGCTAAGGAGCTGGGCTTCAATGCATCTCTCTACACCGCCACGGGCTGGGGAAACGTCTCTATAGGCGACGCCATCCCCGTTACGGGCGGCTACTGCGATGCCCCGTGGGCACAGCATACGGAAGAGCTTCCCCCGAATAAGAATTACGTTATCAGCCACACGCGCATAGACGAGCTTATCGGAAGCGACCTAATAAAAGCCCAGAGAATCAACTACGACGGCTCTGCCTTCCCCTATCTGACGGCGGAGCTTGGAGGCGGCGTTCAGGTGACCGCCCACAGGCGCCCCGTTGCCACGGGCAAGGATATCGGCGCTATGACCACCACGAAGCTTGCAAGCGGCGTTGCGCTTCTTGGCTACTATATGTATCATGGCGGCAGCAATCCCAAGGGAAAGCTCACCACGCTGGAGGAGCGGAGAGACACGAAATACACAAATCACAACGATCTCCCCGAGATCAACTACGATTTCAATGCCCCCATCCGCCAGTACGGCACCATCTCCGACAGCTATAAGGAGGTGAAGCTTCTCGCCCTCTTCCTTAAGGATTTCGGAGCGGAGCTTGTCAGAATGCCTGCCGTCATCGAGCCCGATAACGTGAAGCCCGAGGATATGCATACGCTCCGTCGCTCCTGCCGTTATCTCGGAGACAGCGGCTACGTATTTTTCAATAATTACGTCCGCCGCCATACGATGGACGCACACCCTGACGTGATCCTCAAGGGCAAAACTGAAAGCGGACAGGTGGAATTCCCGCCGATAAATATCGAAAACGGAGACTACGGCTTCTTTCCCTATAATATGAAGCTGGGAGATGCCCTCCTTGAAAGCGCACTTGCCACACCCCTTTGCCGTCTTGATGGCGAAGGCGGCGAAACGTTTGTGTTCTACGGCGATATCGACCCCCACTATAAATGGAAAAACGGCAAGGCAGGGAATATCCTTCATATTTCAAAGGAGATGGCGCTGAATGCATATAAGGTGCACCTTGACCGTGACTATCTCATCATAAACGATGACTTCGTGTGGGAAAAGGATGGGGCGCTCACCGTTATCGGCGGTGAGAACACTATTATCCGCACGTATCCCGCGCTTAAAACGGTCCCCGCAGGCTTTGAAAAGCTGTGCGAAGAATGGGAGTTCACCCTTTATCTGCGCAAAACCGAACCTTCGGGAGCAGCCGTATCCTTTGCCGAAGCTGAGGCAAAGGAGGATTATAAGCAGTATTCCGTGAGCATATCCTACGGCGAAAATATGAGCACGGACAGAGACCTTATTCTGTGGCTCGATTACGTGGGCTTCCGCATGGACGTGTACGCGGGAGATGAAAAGATCAACGATCACTTTTACACAGGCCAGAGCGTGCCGCTTCGCCTCGGGTACTTTGGCTTCCCGAAGACCTTGACGGTGAAGATCAAAGCGCTCCGCCAGGATGACTGGGTATATCTTGAAAAGTGGCCACAGCTTACGGATGGCAAGGCCTGCGGGCTTTGCGGAGCTCTTCTCAGGGACGAGCAAAGATAAGATCAGATAGCATACGGAGAAAAACACCATGCTTTTTCAAAAATCAAAAGAAAAATTTTCATATGAAGCCTTCCGGGATCCCGATTCCTCATACAGAGGCGCACCCTTCTGGTCGTGGAATACCTATATCACGAAGGAAATGATCGAGGAGCAGATACTTGCGTTCAAGGAAATGGGAATGGGCGGCTTCCACGTTCACGTTCGCGTGGGGCTGAAGAATCAGTATATGAGCGAGGAATTCCTTGAGCTTGTGCGTTTTTGCAACGAAAAAGCAAAGGAAAACGGAATGCTTTGCTGGCTGTACGACGAGGACAGATATGCCTCGGGTATCGCAGGCGGAGAGGTGACGAAAAACGTTAATTTCCGCGCAAGATGGCTGAAGCTCACCGTTAATAAAGACGAAAGAATGCTCGGCTCATACGATGAATTCATTGAAAAGCAGATGCGAAACGAGAAGGCGGACGGCTGCTTCCTTAAGGCTTACGATATCACAGTCGAGGACGGTTACCTGAAAAAAGCAAGGATCATCGATGCCGACGATGAGCCCGAAGGGGCAAAATGGTATCTTTATATTGAGCTTCAGAAGGAGTCGCCCTGGTGCAATTACCAGACGTATCTCGATACCCTAAAGCCCGAAGCGGTAAAATGCTTTATCGAGAAAACGCACGAAAAATATCTTCGTGTGCTTGGCGACGATTTCGGAGGCTCGATACCTGCCATTTTCACAGACGAGCCCCGCTTCAACGGACACAGGCTTCTCGATAAGCCCGAATACCTATGGGAGATAAAGCTTCCTTTCACCGAAACGCTTCCGCTTGAATACGAAAAAATATCAGGCACCGATTTTTACGAAGCCATCCCCGAAATAGCATGGAACGTAAACGAAAGCGGTGTTTCGAAGAAAAGATACTGTTATTACGAAACGCTTTCACGTATGTTTACGGATGCGTACTGCAGGCAGATAGGCGACTGGTGCACCGAGCACGGGCTTTATTCAACGGGACATCTTTACGGAGAAGACAGCGTTCGCGGTCAGTCCACGAACGTGGGCGAGGCTATGCGCTGCTATAGGGAGTTTCATATTCCCGGCATCGATAATCTGTGCGACCTCCGTGAATTCACAGCCGCAAAGCAGGCATCAAGCATAGCACACCAGTATAGAAAGGTGGGAGTGTTAAGCGAGCTTTACGGCGTTACCCAGTGGGATTTTGACTTCGAGGGATATAAAATGGCAGGCGACTGGCAGGCAGCCCTGGGGGTCAACGTGCGTGTGCCACACCTTGCCTGGGCTTCCATGAACGGCGAATCCAAAAGAGACTATCCAGCCGCCATCGGCTGGCAGTCTCCCTGGTACCGTGACTATTCATACGTTGAAGACCATTTCGCAAGGGTGAACTACTGCCTCACAAGAGGAAAGCCTCTTGTGAGAGTGGGTGTGCTTCACACGGTCGAGTCATTCTGGCTCCTGCAGGGACCGAAAATACAGTCCGAAGGCAAAAAACGGCAGTATGAAGACGATCTGCAACATCTTGCAAACTGGCTTTTAACGGGCGGCGTTGATTTCGACTATATTGCGGAATCCTCACTTGAGGATGATCCCGCAATACCCGAAAACGGCACCTTCACCTGCGGTGCCATGACGTATAACGTGATCCTCGTGCCCAGCTCGATCAATCTGAGAAAAGCCACCTTCGAAAAGCTTGTTCGATTCAAGGAATCGGGCGGCACCGTACTCTTTGTGGGCGACCTGCCGGAATACGTGGACTGCGAAAAGAGCAGGGAGCTTTCGGAGCTTGTGGCGGCAAGCGAAAGGATCACGCTTTCAAAGGAGGCGATCCTTTCAAGGCTTGACGAGTGGCGTGAGATCAGCTTCCACGAATCTGGCGAAAGAAGAGCCCATAACCTTTTATATCAGATGCGGGAGGAGGGCGATCACAGATGGCTCTTTATTGCACAGGCATACAAGGGCATGGAGGGCCGTCAGGACGAAATATGGTACAGACGTGCCCGACACGGTACGCAAAACATCCGCATAACGCTGAAGGGCAGGTGGAAGCTTCTGAAATACGACACCGTCACAGGAGAAATATTCCGAATGAGAGTGGAGCTTCAGAAGGACAGAACTGTGCTGTACTATGGCCTTTACGGCAACGAAAGCCTGCTTTTGGAGCTTATCCCTGAAGACGGAGATGAGTCCGCGGCTTACGGTCAGCATTTCCCTGAATATGAAGGCGACCCTTTGAAGAGCGGATTCAGATGTTTCCTGCCGGACCCGTGCGGCTATAAAATGAGCGAGCCAAACGTGCTTTTGCTCGATAAATTCGAATATTCCCTGGATGGGGAAGAATTCAACGTGAAAACAGAGATGCTGAGGCTCGACAATCACATAAGAAGCAGGCTGGGACTACCCCGCAGGCTTGAATCCCTGGCACAGCCGTACGTCCGTATCAAGGAGGAGATACGCGACCATAAGGTCACCCTCCGAACAGGCTTCCTCTCCGATATAGAGGTGACGGATGCTTACCTCGCCCTTGAGGAGGCGGAATACACCGAAGCATACCTGAACGGCGAGAGGATAAGCATGGAGCCGCAAGGCTATTATGTTGACCCTGCCATCAAAAAGGTGAAGCTTCCGAAGATCGTGAAGGGCAAAAACGAGCTCTGCCTTACGGTGGATTACGGTGACGTTACGAATCTTGAATGGATGTACGTTCTGGGAGACTTCGGCGTTCGGCTGACGGGCGCGGAAGCCGGAATCACGGAAAAGCCCGAAAAGCTATATTGGGGCGACTACACGTCTCAGGGCTTCCCCTTTTACACGGGAAATATGACGTATACCGTGCCGCTTCCCGAAGGCGTCGACGGGGGAGAGAAGCTCATTCAGGTGCCGTATTATTCAGGCGCGGCAGTGAAAGTCTCTGTAAACGGCGGCGAGGAAAGCATGATGGCGTATTTGCCATATAAATGCCGGCTTAAGGGCCTCAGGGAAGAAGGAAACGTGCTTGAGCTCACTTGCCTCGGCAACCGTTATAACGGCTTCGGTCAGCTCCATCTCATCGGAGACGACCTCTATTGGCTTGGACCCAATTCCTGGCGCACTGACGGCACAATGTGGGCAGATACGTATCAGCTGAAGCCGATGGGCATTCTTACCGCACCTATGATTAGCGTAAAATAGCAATAAAACAACTCCGGGGTGAAGACCCCGGAGTTGTTTTATCATGATCATTTGTGATTCTTGTATTCCTCGTTGAGCTCGGGATATGCGGAGAGCATAGGCTCAACGTCTTCGCCCTTCTTGCGGGCGTAGTAGTTCTTTGTGATCTTAACGACGGTGCCGGAAAGGAGTACCACCGCGATAAGGTTGGGAAGCGCCATAAGACCGTTGCAGGTGTCGGAAATGCTCCATACAAGATTACTTTCGATAACTGCGGAAGCAACGATCATAAGGATGTAGATAAGCTTGAATACGAAAACGGAAGCAGAGCTCCACTTCTTGCCCAGCTTTTCGAAAAGGAATTCAGTTGCCTTTTCACCGTAGTAGGACCATGCAAGGATCGTGGTGAATGCGAAAAGAGGAAGAATAATCGAGAAGGTAACGGTGCCGAACACGCCGAAATTCTCAGAGAAAGCAAGCATAGAGGTTGCGGAGTCGGGAGAGTCTGCGGTGAAGGTTCCGATAGCGCCGTTGTTGATGAATGTGGTGAGCACTAAAAGGGCAGTGAAGGTACAAATACCGAAGGTATCGAAGAACACCTCGAAAATACCCCAAAGTCCCTGCTTAACGGGCTCGCGGGTCTCTGATGCGGAGTGAGCGATAACGGAGGAGCCAAGTCCTGCTTCGTTGGAGAATACACCGCGTGCCATACCTTTTTTGATGACCATAGAGAATGCGTATCCGCCAAAGCCGCCTGCCATTGCCTTGAATCCGAAGATGTTGGAGAAGATCATGGAGAATGCCGCGGGAACAGCCTTGATGTTGATGATTATAGCGGCGATGGAAAGTCCGATAAAGAGAAGAGACATAAAAGGAACGAGCATTGAAGCTACCTTACCGATGCGCTTGATGCCGCCGATGATGATAAGGGCTGCAAACAGTGCAACAACGATACCGATGATCAGCTTGAAGGTGGTGGTGTCGTTGCCGAAGGAGGAAGCCAGCGCGCCGGAGATCTTGTTCGTCTGAACGCCGCTCATGCCGAGAGCTGCAAGCATGCAGAAGATGGCTGCAATGTAGCCAAGCCAGCGCCAGCCAAGACCGTAGGTGATGTAGTAGAAGGCACCGCCGGAGAAGTTGCCCTTCTCATCCTTTTTGCGGTAGAAGAGACCGAGAACGTTTTCAGCATAGTTTGTGATCATGCCGAAGAAGGCGGAGATCCACATCCAGAATACAGCGCCGGGACCACCGGTCAGGATAGCGGAAACGACACCGACTATGTTACCGGTGCCGACTGTACCGGAGATAGCAGCTGAAAAGGCTTCAAACTGAGAAACGGATTTTGCTTCTGTGTCTTCCTTTTTGGGCTTGCCGATCTCCTTGAGTGTGGGGACGATCGTTGTGTTGATGGATTCGCCCAGCTTGCGGACCTGCATTGCGCGGGTGCGAATGGTGAGCAGAAGACCGGTGCCGAGAATGAGGATGATCATGGGCCAGCCCCAAACGATGCCGTTCAGAAATGAATCGGCTTTTGTGATAAATTCGATGATGGAATCAAACATTGTGCGTTACCTCGCAAAGAAAAAATAAAAAAGAGCTAAACCTGTTAGTTTAACTCCGAAATATAACGCAAAAAATCTGCCGCATATACGTGCGGTATATGTACTTTTTGCTCCGTCCTTTTGCCTGAGAGATTGGCGCGTAGCCGCGCGTTGCACCTTCGGCATCCTTTTGGGGGACTTCTCCGGAGTGCTATCCGAACACAGTTCACGTTTCTTTCGAAACACCTGAGAGCGTTACTCCTTCGGTCGCTTTCGCGTCTCCTGTATTCTTCATATAGCTCTTACTTGATTCCGTATTCTACCATAAACACATGCCGAATGCAATAGGTTTTTGAAATTAATTCGAAAAAATGAAGGAACATTTGACTGATCATTCATTTTTGGGACGAATTGCAAGGTCTTTTCAACGTGAATTGCATAAGAATCTTTGCGCTGATTCATAATAAGTGTATCTATATAAAAGGTAAGGGGCATAGCCGAAAAAGAATTTCATAAAAATAAAAATTGAGTGTTGACAAAAGTGAATGATAGTGCTATAATACATAGGCTGATAAAAAAAGCTTGCCGCTGTGGCGTAATCGGCAGACGCAGCGGACTTAAAATCCGCCGGAGTAAAATCCGTACCGGTTCAAGTCCGGTCAGCGGCACCACCTATATCGCGGAGTGGAGCAGTCTGGTAGCTCGTTGGGCTCATAACCCGAAGGTCGTTGGTTCAAATCCTTCCTCCGCAATAAAACAAAAACCACCCAAAAGGGTGGTTTTTTGTTTTGTCTCCGAAGACGTTGAGCTTTCGGTCGGGCTATGAGACCGAAGAGCGTAGCTCGTTGGGACGCGTTTGCGAGCGCTGCCGGTGGCAGATGAAGCGAGCAAAAAGCGGGGGCAGCGGTCGAAAAAATCGAGTAAAGCGCAAGCCCGATGATTTTTTCGGGCACCGCAACCGGCGTAAAGCGATAACCCGAAGGTCGTTGGTTCAAATCCTTCCTCCGCAATAAAACAAAAACCACCCAAAGGGTGGTTTTTTGTTTTATCTCCAAAG
>JAZMZX010000091.1:0-24229 GCA_045586225.1 Eubacteriales bacterium | reverse complement strand
GTATCCCTACTTTGCGGCTTTCGTATGCGGACGAATCCGCAAATTTGGTCCGAGTGACAGGGATCGAACCTGCGGCCTGATGGTCCCAAACCACCCGCGCTCCCAGCTGCGCCACACCCGGATATCTATTCAATTTTTCTTGATTTTGCGTGGAAGTGGGATAAACTGTGGTCAAACGCAAATTCCACGCAATTTTGCGTTTTTATAAAGTGCCGAAAACGCTGATGTTTCAAGGGCTTTCGGGACTTTTGTAAAATCTCGGCTGTAACTGCCCGACACGCTCCCAAAGCAAGCGCGCTACCAATTGCGCCACACCTCGATAATATTATTTATTTTCCCCGCAATCGTCCGCTTCTGTCCTCTTACAGCTAAGGCTCCGCTTCGCTCTCAGCGCCCGGATAACCTACACGATTGCGTCGCCCCCAGTTTAACAGCTTTCGCGAAAGTGCGTAGAATATTATAGCATCGGAATCCGGATAAGTCAAGATTCCGATGCTTAAACTCACAAAAGTGGCACGGGAACGAACATGCCGTCGCGCAAAACGTAGCATTCTTTAAAGCCTGCGGCTCGTGCCAGCGCCTTCATTTCATCGAAATGGCAGCCGATCTTACTTTTATCGTGGCAATCGGAGGAAAATGTGATCTTCCCTCCCCTCTCCGCGATCAGCGAAAGCAGGCTTTTTGAAGGATAGGGCTCGCTGCGATACCCTTTCGCAACGGCGCCGGAATTGATCTCAAAGATGATGGGATACGCCAGCAGCCTGTCGAGGGCGCGGACGGAGGCGGCGATGCACCGCTCGTTACACGGATCAAAAATCCCGGTACGCTCAGTAAACTTCGTTATAACGTCGAAGTGGCCGACAACGTGGCACCTCGTCTTTTCCGCCACGGAGGCGACGGTGTCGTAATACGCCTCCACGAGTGCATACATATCGCCGCCGAAATGCTTTTCCGCGGCTTTTTTCAGCGTTTCCGCATCAACGTCCACGGGGATATACTCGTCACCTACACGGATATAGTGCACGGAGCCGATAACGTAATCGAAGCTGAAGGGGGAGGCAGGTGCGTAAAGATCCTGCTCGATGCCTGTATGGACCGCAATTTTCCCCTTATACTTATCGCAGAGGTGGCGGCACTCGGCAAAATAGGCCTCAGTTCCCTTCTCCGACATACAATAGCTTTCATCGAAGGGGGTGTAGCTATGGCCGGAGAAGCCGATCGAATCAAAGCCCGCTTCCATTGCGGCGAGGACGATATCCTCAAGGGCATCCTTGCCGTCGCAATAGGTGGAATGGGTGTGCAGATTCTGCTTATACATTGCTCTTCATCGTTTCCTGCTTCACTTTTTTATCGATGACGTGACGGGATGCAAGCTCGCGGGTAACGTCCTCGAGGGTTATACCCGTTTCCGCCATGAGCACCATAACGTGATAGCAAAGGTCCGCTATCTCATAAAGAGTTTCAGCGCGGTCGCCGCCCTTTGCGGCAACGATGACCTCGGTGGCTTCCTCGCCAACCTTTTTGAGTATCTTATCGAGTCCCTTTTCGAAAAGATACGAGGTATAGGAGCCGTCCTTCTTTTCAGTTTTTCTGCCCTCAATAAGAGCCATCAGGCCTTCGTATGTGAAGTCGCGAAGCTCCTCGCTTTCGTAAACGGTTTCAAAAAAGCAGCTGTCAGCGCCTGTGTGGCAGGCGGGACCGTCGCGTTCAACGAGGACAACGAGAGCATCCTTATCGCAATCGGCGAGGATCTTTACAACGTGCTGATAGTTTCCGCTGGTTTCGCCCTTCAGCCAAAGCTCTGCGCGGGAGCGGCTCCAGAAGCAGGTGAGTCCCTTTTCCACGGTGATGCCAAGGCTTTCGCTGTTCATATAAGCCACAGTGAGCACCTCCCTGCTTATTGCGTCAACAACAACTGCAGGGATGAGTCCCTTTTCATCGAATTTAAGTTCATCTATTCTGATCATACTGTACCTCTTACGTTTATACCGTTTTCCTTGAGCTCGGCTTTGAGCTCATTTATTTTTATCTCGCCGAAATGGAACACAGATGCGGCAAGTCCCGCGTCGACTGTGGGTATCTCACGGAAAAGCTCTGTGAAGTGCTCCTTCCTTCCTGCACCGCCCGATGCGATAACCGGAACGGCCACAAGGTCGCAGACCTTTTTGGTGAGCTCGATATCGAAGCCTGACTTGACCCCGTCCGTGTCGATGGAATTCACAACTATTTCGCCGGCTCCCAGCTCTACGCCGCGGCGGATCCAGTCGAGGGCTTCCATGCCTGTGTCCACGCGCCCTCCGTGGAGGAACACGTGATACTCGCCGTTTACGCGCTTGATATCCGCCGACAGCACCACGCACTGCGAGCCGTATCTTTTTGCCGCCGCCTCGATAAGAGAGGGGTCCTTGATAGCGCCCGAATTGACACTGACCTTATCGGCGCCGCACTTCAGCACACGGTCGAAATCATCCAGCGTGTTTATGCCGCCGCCAACTGTGAGAGGGATAAATATTCTTTCGGCAACGCGTGTGAGGATATCGGTAAAGAGGGCTCTGCCCTCTGCCGACGCCGTTATATCGTAAAATACAAGCTCGTCGGCGCCCGCTGCGCTATAGTATTCGCCAAGTGCCACGGGGTCGGCAACGTCTGCAAGTCCTTCAAAGTTCGTGCCCTTCACGACTCTGCCGTTCCGTACGTCAAGGCAAGGGATTATTCTTTTGGTTATCATTTTGCTGCCTCCAGGGCTTCTTTCAGGTCAACGGCGCCGGTGTAGTAGGCTTTGCCAATTATCGCGCCGTATATGTTCATGGCTCGGAGAGCCTTAACGTCGTCGAGGGAGGAAACTCCGCCCGATGCGACGATATTCACGCCGAATTTTTCGGAAAGCTCGCGGTAAAGAGCAAGATTCGTGCCCTTCATCGCGCCATCTCGGGAAATATCGGTGCAGATGATCGTGGAAACGCCCAACGCCTCCATATCGGAGAAGAAGTCATGAGCCTTGATCTCCGTTTTTGAAAGCCAGCCGTTCACAGCAACGTATCCGTCGTGAAGGTCTGCCCCCACGGCGATCCTTTCGCCGTATTTAGCCACGGCTTCCTTCAGAAACGCGCGATTTGTTACGGCGGCAGTGCCGAGAATAACGCGGGAAACGCCGATGGAAAGGTATCTTTCCACAGTTTCCAGGGTGCGGATGCCTCCGCCCACCTCAACGGATATGCCGGCCTCGTTCACGATCCTTTCTATTACCGGAAGATTCGTGGTGTCGCCGGTGCGTGCGCCGTCCAGATCCACCACGTGCATATACGTGGCGCCTGCATCTCTGAAGGCCTTTGCAACGTCCTCGGGGTGTGAGCTGTATACGGTCTTTTTTTCGTAGTCGCCTTTATAAAGTCTCACGGCTTCGCCGCCGAGAAGATCGATAGCGGGTAAGATTATCATTTCTCTCCTCCTATGCCGCAGTAGGCTTTAAGGATGGAGAGCCCCACGTTGCCGCTTTTTTCAGGGTGGAACTGGCATCCGTAAACGTTGCCGCGGTGTACGGAGGCTGTGATGGGCGCGCCGTATTCGGTCACGGCTGCAATTATGCTCTGTTCCGTGTCGGCATAATAGGAATGGACGAAATAGACGCAGTCGCCATCCTTTGTGTCGCGGAAAAGCTCGCAGTCCTTACGGGTGACGGTGAGTGCATTCCAGCCGATATGCGGGATCTTATAATCATCGGGGATCACGTCGGCGATGGGGGAAACGATTCCGGGGAGAAGGCCAAGGCCCTTATATCTGCCGTGCTCAAGGCTTTCCTCGAAAAGCAGCTGCATTCCGAGGCAGATGCCCATAATGGGCTTGCCCTTTGCGGTCTCCTCGTATATGGCGTCAGCCATACCCGATTCGAAAAGCTTTCTTGAAGCATCGGCAAAGGCGCCAACGCCGGGAAGTATCAGCTTATCGGCGCGTGCGATCACTTCTCTGTCGTTGGTCACAACGGTGTCTGCTCCAACGGCACGGAAGCTGGACGTGAGCGAGAAGAGATTGCCGACGCCGTAATCAACTATAGCTATCATTGCTTTCAGATAACTCCTTTGCTTGAGGGAATAACGTCTGCCGCTGCAGAGTCGATGGCAACGGCCTCGCGGAGGGCACGCGCCAGGCTCTTATAAACGGCCTCGATAATGTGGTGCGTGTTCTTGCCCGCCAGCATTTTCACGTGGAGGGTGATCTTTGCTTCACGGACGAATGCAAGGAGGAATTCTTCAACGAGCTCGGTGTCGAAGTCACCAACCTTTTCCGTGGGCATATCCACGTCGAAGGAAAGGTGCGGACGGCCGGAAACGTCGATGGCGGTCATAACGAGAGCCTCGTCCATAGGGAGGATCATGGAGCCGTAGCGGTTTATGCCGCGCTTATCGCCGAGGACTTCGGCAAATGCCAAACCAAGTGCAATGCCGATATCCTCGGTGGTGTGGTGATAATCAACGTTTGTGTCGCCCTTGCAGTCAACACGGAGATCAAAGCGGCCGTGGTGAGCAAACAGTGTCAGCATGTGATCCAAAAAGCCGCAGCCCGTGTTTATATCGGCGGTGCCGCTGCCCTCGACTTTAAGGGTAAGTGCTATATCAGTTTCGTTTGTTTTACGTACGATCTCTTTGAATCTCATAGAGTTATTCTTCCTTTTTGCTTTATTTTTGTGTGATCTCTCTTAAGGCGTCGGCAACGGACCTCATATCCTCTGCCGTGCCTATGGTGATGCGGTTATAGTCCTTTATCCTTTCGTCCGTGAAATGGCGGACGAGGATGCCGCGGGCGCGAAGCCGGCTGTATACACCTTCGCCCGACATTGCGGGATGCTTTGCGAAAACGAAATTCGTTTTCGATGGGAGCACCGAAAATCCCATTTCACAGAGGTCGCCGATGAAGGCTTCCCTTGTTTCGATTATTTTTCGGCAATTGTCTTTGTAATACTCCGCCTCATCCACGGCGATGGCGCCCAGCCTTTGCGTGAGGGTGTTCACGTCGTAGGGATTCGTTGAATAGCGGAGGATGCCAAGATCGCGGATAAGCTCCTCGTTTGCGATGGCGAAGCCCAGGCGGGCACCTGCCATTGAGCGGGATTTGGAATACGTGCCCACAACGATGAGGTTTTCGTACTTCTCCGTCAGCGGCACTGCGCTTTCGCCGCCGAAATCAACGTATGCTTCATCGATGAGGGTGACGGTGTCGGGGTTTGAGCTGACAATGGACTCCACTTCCTCAAGTGAAAGTGCGATGCCTGTGGGGGCGTTTGGATTTGCGATGACGTTGAAGCGGCGGTTTTTCCTGTGTGCCTCCACGTTCACGGTGAAATCCTCTCTGAGGGGTATCGTCACATAGTCGATGCCGTGAAGCTGACAAAAGACCTTATAAAATCCGTAGGTTATGTCGGGGAATGCGGCGCCACAGTCGGTGCCGAAGGCCATAAAGGCGAAATTCAGTATATCGTCGGAGCCGTTTGAAACGAAAACGTTTTCCCGCTTCACGCCGTAATACGATGCAAGCTTATCCCTCAAAAGATTTGCGTCCGGGTCGGGATAGAGCGCAAGGGAGCGGATCGTGTCCTCACCTGCCGCTGCCAGCACGCCGGGAGACGGAGGATATGGGCTTTCGTTCGTGTTCAGCTTGATATACCTTCTGTCACGGGGCTGCTCCCCCGGAACGTACGCCTTAAGGCTTTTATATTTCTCGGAAAAGTATCTGCTCATTTTGAGATATCCTTTATGCGAACGAGAGCGCTTCTTGCGTGAGCCGAAAGCTGCTCCTCTTCTGCAAAGAGGGCAATATCCTCGGCGACCTCGGAAAACGCCTCCTTCGTGTAATACGTGTACTGCATTTTCTTGACGAAATCGTCAACGGAAAGGGGCGATGAGAATTTCGCCGTTCCGCTGGTGGGGAGTGTGTGGTTTGCGCCGGAATAATAGTCTCCCGTTGCCTCGGGGCAATATCTGCCCAGGAACACGCTTCCTGCGTGGCGCACGGAATCGAGAAGATCGAAGGGGTTATCAACGGAAAGCTCAAGGTGCTCGGGTGCAAGCTCATTTGAGATCTCTACAGCCTCTTCAAGGCTTCCAACGATTATTATCTTACCGTTATTATCGACGGAGGCGCGGGCGACATCCCTTCTGGGCAGCCTTTCGAGCTGGACCTCAAGCTCGTCTCTCACGGCGCACGCAAGCTCCTCGCTGTCGGTGATAAGCACCGCAGACGCGTTCTTGTCGTGCTCAGCCTGGGAGAGCAGGTCTGCTGCGATAAATTCG
Source organism: Eubacteriales bacterium (assembly GCA_045586225.1). Classification (GTDB taxonomy): domain Bacteria; phylum Bacillota; class Clostridia; order Oscillospirales; family CAG-272; genus DTU064. The sequence goes on along the minus strand of JAZMZX010000091.1, from coordinate 17,945 downwards.
GGACGGCTCTTTCCGTCCGCGATAACAAGTATCTCGCTGGGACCTGCGATCATGTCGATGGACACCTGACCGTACACCTGCCGCTTTGCCTCGGCAACGTATGCGTTGCCGGGACCCACGATCTTATGCACTCTCGGCACGGATTCTGTTCCGTATGCGAGAGCGGCGATAGCCTGGGCACCGCCCACCTTGAAGATGCGGGTGACGCCTGCAACCTTGGCGGCGGCAAGGATGGAGGGAGCAATCTTACCGTCCTTTGCGGGAGGGGTGACCATGATGATCTCCCTGCAGCCTGCAAGCTTTGCGGGGATGGCGTTCATAAGCACCGTTGAAGCGAGAGGCGCTGTGCCGCCGGGGATGTATATACCCACTTTATCGATGGGGAGCACTCTCTGCCCTGCAACGACGCCGTTTTTCGTTGTGATAAACGAATTTCTGATCTGATTCTTATGAAAATCTCTGATATTCTCGGCGGCGGTGGTGATAACTCTTATAAACTCTCCGTCCACGCTTGCATACGCGGCATCTATCTCCTCCTCGGTGACAGCAAGGCTATGGAGCTTCACCTTATCGAAGCGCTCTGTATATTCGTAAAGAGCCTCATCGCCGCGGCGTCTGACGTCGGAAACGATGGCGTGCACCGCGTCGGCAACGTTTGCGGTGGGAGCCTCGCGGGAGAGTATCTCATCTATATTATCGGGAGAGTATTTTATAAGGCTTATCATTTATAATACACCTTACCTTTCTTTTATCAGTTGAGGTTTGCTTTGATGGCTTCCGTAATTCTTCCGATGTCGGCTGCCTTGAACTTCATCGAAGCCTTGTTTGCAACCAGACGGGCGCTGATGTCAACGATGGTCTCAACCACGGAAAGCTTATTTGCATAGAGTGTGGAGCCCGTTTCAACAATATCGACGATAACGTCGGAAAGTCCAAGGAGGGGTGCCAGTTCTATGGAGCCGTTCAGCTTGACTATATCGATGTCACGGCATTTCTTCTCGTAGTGGCGCTTTGCAATTTCCGGGAATTTGGTGGCGACCACAAGGGTGCGCTCTCTGTCGTCCACGTAGCCATCGGGTGCGGCAACGCACATTCGGCACTTGCCCATACCAAGGTCACAAAGCTCATATACGTCGGGTGAATACTCAAGAAGAATGTCCTTGCCCACGATGCCGATGTCGGCAGCTCCGCGCAGAACGTACACGGCAGCATCGGAGGGCTTCACCCAGAAATAGCGGATACCGCATTCTTTATTCTCAAACACGAGCTTACGTGTGCCGGGCTCGTGTATCTCGGGGCATTCATAGCCTGCATTTTCAAGGACGGCAAGGGCCTTTTCGCCAAGCCTTCCCTTTGGGAGTGCAACGTTTATCACTTTGTTTCCACCTCCGTCAGTTTTCCTTCGGCGAAACGCACGGTCTTGCCGAAGGTGCGCCGCTCAGGCACGGCTTTAGCCGTCAGCACCGTTTTGCCCTCTTCTATCAGGCCTTCAACGGCAGCGCAGAGCGCGCCAACGTCCTCGCCCTCGGAATAGAGGATCAGAACGTCTGTGTGGGGCACCTTGCGTGACCTGTCCAGGCGAAGGAGCGAATCTGCGTACACGGCAAATCCGATACCGCCGCCGCGCTTGCCCATTCGTGCAAGCAAAAGATCGTAGCGACCGCCGGAAAGCACTCTTTCGGGAGCGCCCTCAACGAAGCCGCGGAAAACGATGCCGTTATAATATGCTCTGTCGTATACAACGGAAAAATCGAGTCTTACGTTTTCATGGAGCCCGGATGCGGAAAGCATTGAGGCAAGGCAGCAAAGCTCATCCACGCCCTCAAGCGTGCCCAGCTCCGAAAGAGCCGACTTCAGTATTGCCGCGCTTTCAGCTATGGGACCGCTGCACTCTATAAGTGTGGCAACTGCATTTTTGATGCTTTCGGGGACGCCTGCCTCATCGCAGATGCGACGTGCACCGTGAACGCTTTTTTCTCCGATGCACTTGATGAGCTCGCGCTTTTCCTCGTCGCCGGCATCTATCATGGCAAAGAGAGAATTAACGACGCCCATATGGGAAACGTCCAGCACGTACCTTTCGGCAACGGAGCCCAGACATCTGACAGCCATCATCAGTATCTCTGCGGTCTCGTATGCGCCAACGTCGCCGATGCATTCAACTCCCGTTTGCAGAAGCTCACCGAAGCTGTGGGTATCGGCCTTGGTGCGGTATACGCTTTCATTATAATAATACTTCTCCGTGGCGCCGCCGGGACGGTAATCCGAATTCTTGATGATAGACATCGTTACGTCGGGCTTCAGCGCCATAAGCTTGCCGCCCATATCGGTGAAGGTGATGATATTCTCGGAAAGGAGAAAATCCTTGTTCTGCGCGTAAAGATCGTATCTTTCGAATTTGCTCATTTTAAAATGAGTGTACCCGTATCCCTCGAATATGCGTCTGCAGGAAAGGGTGATGCGCTCATCTGCGTTAAGCTCGTTATAATTATTCATTTGTTTCATTATTATCTTCCTCCAGGCGGTCCACAGCAAGACGGTATCCGCCCTCTCCGTAACGGATGGCGCGGTTAACGCGGCTGATTGTTGCCGTGCTTGCACCGGTGGTTTTCACGATATCGGTGTAAACGCTTCCTTTTAATAAAAGGTCTGCAACCTCGCATCTTTGTGCGATTTCGTGTATTTCCTTGACCGTACACACGTCTTCCAAGAATTTTTCACATTCTTCCACCGTTTCAAGCGATAAAATCAGCTTGCAAAAACGTTTCGTGCGCTCGTTGAATATATTTTTCATTATATACTCCGTCTTCATAATGCTTTAGGATTGTGCAATTTTAGCACACTAAAGCGCAAAAGTCAACTATATTGAGAAATTTTCTCTTTCCCACACGGCCATAGCATCAACTTTGGTATTATTGCACAAAACCGAGCCCCTATTTCGCATTATTATGTACAATGCTATGAATTCGCAAAAAAATTACATTTTCTCTTGCATATTTATACCGAATGTGCTAATATAAATGCATAATTTAAGTATGAATTCGTTCAAACGTGCATAAATATGCACGAACATTCATCAACAAATACACTTTATCTCCTATCGAAAGGAATCAAGAAAATGAAAAAGTTCACAAAGATCATCTCCCTCGCACTGGCAGTTATGACCTGTGCGCTCCTCGTTTCCTGCGGCGCTTCCGCAAAGACCGTTGACGACATCGTTAACTCCGGCAAGCTCGTAGTTGCAACCTCCCCCGACTTCCCTCCCTTTGAATCCATCGAAGGCAACGAAGTAGTCGGCATCGAGGTCGACATCCTCAATCTCATCGCTGATGAGCTCGGTGTTGAGCTCGTTATCGAGCAGATGGATTTCGACTCCGTTCTTCCCGGCATCCAGACCGGTAAGTACGATCTCGGCATGTCCGGTATCACCATCACACCTGACCGTCAGAAGAATGCTGACTTCACCAACCCCTACTTCCTCGCATCTCAGGCTATCGTTGTTAAGTCCGACAGCGATATCGCAAGCAAGTCTGACCTGACCGGCAAGAAGATCGCCGTTCAAACCGGTACCACCGCTGAAGAATACTGCAGAGAAAACGGCTACGAGGTATTCTCCTACGCAGCAAACAACGATGCTTGCAGCGCTCTCACCACCGGCAAGGTTGATGCTTGGGTAGTTGACAACGAGGTTGCTATCGCTCTCTCCGCTGAGACCAACGGTCAGACCAAGGTTCTCGACGAAGCTATGACAAGCGAGCCCTACGGCTTCGCACTCCTCAAGGGCAGCGACGAGCTCGTTGCTAAGCTTAACGAGTACATTGACAAGTGGATCAAGGACGGCACCATCGAAGGTATCTTCGAAAAGTACGGCACCGTTTACGTTTCCCCCGCTAAGTAATAATAAAGAAGCCATGATCACGGTAACGGAAGGACAGAAAGTGTACTTCCGTTATCTTGTCGTATAGCCCCCACGAAAGGAACACTTAATGACACACAATTTCCTCAGTATTGCGTCTTTTTTCACCGATTGGACGGCGCAGCTCTCCGACACCTTCCTTGAAGACAGCAGATACACCTGGCTTATCGAGGGTCTCGGAAATACCCTCCTCATAACCTTCGGTGCCCTCATCATCGGCGTTATCCTCGGCACCATCGTTGCGGTACTCAAGTATTTCTCCGAGGGTTACCGCCCTCTCCGTGCTGTTGAGATCCTCTGCGATTTCTACACCACCACCGTCCGCGGTATCCCTATGGTAGTGCTGCTCCTTATCTTCTATTATCTGATCCTCAAAGCCGCAGACGGCATCACCGTCGGCATCATCGCTTTCGGTATCAACTCCGGCGCTTATATGGCTGAGCTTATACGCAGCGGCATCAACGCAGTTGACTCCGGTCAGATGGAGGCAGGCCGAAGCCTCGGTATGTCCCGCCTGCAGACCATGTATAAGATCATCTTCCCTCAGGCTATCAAGAACATCCTCCCCGCCATCGGCAACGAAATGATCGCCCTTCTGAAGGAGACCTCCGTTGCAGGCTATGTTGCCGTTATGGACCTTACCAGAGCCGGCAACCTTATCCGCAATAAGACCTACGATGCTTTCAATCCCCTTATTGCAGTTGCTCTCGTTTATCTCATTATGGTCATCATCCTGACCAAGCTGCTCAGCATTCTCGAAAGGAGGCTCAACAGAAGTGATCGTCGTAAAGGATCTTTGTAAGAATTTCGAGGACCTTGGTGTTCTCAACGGAATCAACATCACCATCAACAAGGGCGACGTTGTGTGCGTTATCGGCCCCTCCGGCTCCGGTAAATCCACCTTCCTGCGCTGCCTTAACCTTCTCGAGACTCCCTCCTCCGGTCACATCATCTTTGAGGGGGTTGACCTTACGGGAAAGGGCGTTGACATCAACCGTCACCGCCAGAAGATGGGCACTGTTTTCCAGCACTTTAACCTCTTCCCTCACATGACCGTTCTCGACAACCTTATAACAGCCCCCATGATGCTGAAAAAGGTTTCCCGCGACGAGGCGGTTGAAAAGGCAAAGGCTCTCCTTGCCCGCGTCGGTCTTGCGGACAAGATAGACGCATATCCCGCACAGCTTTCCGGCGGTCAGCAGCAGCGCGTTGCCATCGTGCGCGCACTTGCAATGGAGCCCGACGTTATGCTCTTCGACGAGCCCACCTCCGCACTCGACCCCGAAATGGTCGGCGAGGTACTCGACGTTATGAAGGAGCTTGCACACGAAGGAATGACGATGGTTGTCGTTACTCACGAAATGGGATTCGCAAGAGAGGTTTCAAACCGCGTGGTCTTCATTTCCGACGGCGTTATCACCGAGGAGGGCGACCCCGAAGAGATCTTCCGCAATCCTCAGTCCGAGCGTCTGCGAATCTTCCTTTCCAAAGTTCTTTGATCAATCGAGGTAACACAATTATGAATCTCAAAGGCAGAGATCTGCTCACTCTTCTTGACTACACCCCCGAGGAGATACTTTATCTTCTGGACCTTGCAGCCGAGCTCAAGGCAAAGAAAAAAAGCTCCATTCCGCACAGGCTTTGCGAGGGCAAGAACATCGCTCTTATTTTTGAAAAGACCAGCACCCGCACACGCTGCAGCTTCGAGGTTGCCGCACGCGATCTCGGTGCCGGAGTGACCTATCTCGATCCCACGGGATCCCAGATCGGCAAAAAGGAATCCATCGCAGATACGGCGCGCGTTCTCGCCTCCATCTACGACGGAATCGAATACCGCGGCTTCGGTCAGAATATCGTTTCCGAGCTTGCACACTATTCGAAGGTGCCCGTGTGGAACGGACTCACCAACGAATATCACCCCACCCAGATCCTTGCGGATCTGCTCACCATCCGCGAGCACTTCGGCACTCTTGAAAACAAGAAGCTGGTTTACATGGGCGACGCCCGCTACAACATGGGCAACTCCCTTATGATCGGCGCTGCAAAGATGGGACTTCACTTCGTTGCCTGCGCGCCGAAGGAATACTTCCCCTCCGAGGAGCTCATCAACAAGTGTCTCGCCATCGCGGAAGAGACGGGCGCCAAGCTTGAGTTCATCTCCGACGTTGACACCGCCGTTTCGGGCGCTGACGTTATCTACACCGACGTGTGGGTATCCATGGGCGAGCCCATCGAGGTTTGGGAGGAGCGCATCGCGGCACTTTCCCCCTACGAGGTAAACTCTCACGTTATGGAGACCGCAGGTGAGGGCGCTGTATTCATGCACTGCCTACCCGCATTCCACGATATGAAAACGGGCGTTGGCAAGGAAATGGGCGAAAGATTCGAGCGCGACCACATGGAGGTCACCGACGAGGTCTTCGAAAGCCCCGCCTCCATCGTTTTCGAGGAAGCCGAAAACCGCATGCACACCATCAAGGCCGTTATCGCGGCAACACTGTAAAATAAAGAAGACCCCTTTTGTCTGCCGACAAAAGGGGTTATTTTCGGTTGACGTGCGGGGACGCTTCGGTCTATAAACGGTGCCGCTCAAGCAAAGAGGATACGAAGCCGTGCCAAAGACAGAAACACAGCTCCCGCTATCAGCTCTGCCAGCCCCACCCGTTTTGCATGATCCTCGTTTTTAAGGCCGGCCTCATATGCCCAAAGGACCGCACACGTGTGCGGTCCTTTTAAGCGGGCGACGGGAATCGAACCCGCGTACTCGGCTTGGGAAGCCGATTTTCTACCATTGAAATACGCCCGCAGCGGTTAAATTATAGCACCCCGAAAAAATGATGTCAAGTCCTTCGGATGCCTTAAAGGCATTTCCGTGACGAAAGCGAGGTGTTGAAGGATGAAAATTTCATTGTTTGACACCTTACGAATAATTATTATGCTTTTATTATTACTATTATCCCTCATCACCCTTGACTTTTTGCACAAATGAATATATAATTTTACGTGAGCAACTATGCAAAAAGTGTGTAAAGGAGGAGAGTTCTTTGGCATTCAAGGAGATTTTCAAGCGAGTTGAAAAGAAGTATATCCTTTCACGCGAGCAGTTTGAAGCACTTATGCCCACCATCGACGAGCACATGAAGGGCGACGAGTACGGTGAAAGCACGATTTGCAACATCTACTACGACACGCCGAATCATGAGCTCATACGTCGCTCCATCGACAAGCCCGTTTACAAAGAAAAGCTTCGCATCCGCACCTACGGTGTCCCCACGGAGGATACCACCACGTTTGTGGAGATCAAAAAGAAATATAAGGGCATCGTTTACAAGCGCAGAGTGAGCATGAAATATAAGCTTGCCATGGACTTCACCTGCAACAAGGTGATCCCGCCGAAAAAGGATTCCCAGATCGCGCGGGAGATACTCTGGTTTCTGAATTATTATCGCGGTCTTGCCCCTGCCATGGCGCTTACATACGACAGAACCGCGTATTTCGACAAGTCCGACCCGAATCTGCGCATCACCTTCGATAAAAACATCACGTGGCGCGATTGGGACGTGGACCTTACAAAAGGTGTTTACGGCAACACGATCCTTCCCGAAGGAACGAGGCTGATGGAGGTCAAGATCCCCGATGCCATGCCGCTGTGGCTCGCTCACAAATTCGACGAGCTCAAAATATACCCCACATCATTCAGTAAATACGGCAGAGCGTACGCGACTCTGCTCCAAAACAAATACCGCCAAGAGGCTGGAGGAAATTAATCATGTTTGGTAACGCTTTCACATCTGTAATCACCGGTAATGAGATCACAATAGGAATGTTCCTTCTCTGTTCTCTTTCTTCCTTGGTGCTCGGTCTTCTCACTGCGCTTGCAGCGTCCTTCAGAAGCAGCCGCTCCAAGAACGTTATTCTTTCACTCATCGTTCTTCCCGTTATCGTTCAGGTAGTTATCATGATCGTAAACGGTAACATCGGTGTTGGTCTTGCCGTTGCAGGCGCCTTCAACCTCGTTCGTTACCGCTCCAATCCCGGTACCGCCTCCGATATCCTTCTCATCTTCCTTTCCATGGCTATCGGTCTTGTTAACGGTATGGGCTATCTCCTTCTCGCCGTTATCTTCACCATCACCGCTCTCGTTATTTACATGGCTTGCGTTCTTCTCGGTCTTTCCGGCCGCACACGCGGCAAGGAGCTGAAGGTGACCATTCCCGAAAGCCTCAACTACTCCCACATTTTCGACGATATTTTCGAAAAGTACACCAAGGCTCACGTGCTTACCCGCGTTAAGACCACCAACCTCGGCAGCATGTATCAGCTCTTCTACCACATCGAGATGAAGAACGACGATGACGAAAAGGAAATGATCGATGAGATCCGCTGCCGCAACGGCAACCTTGATATCATCTGCGGAATGACTCCCGATTCTATCGAATACGACAGACTTTAAGACATTCAAAGGCAGACTTAAAAGGTCTGCCTTTCTTTTCCCCAAGGAGCATAAATGAAAAAATACGCTATAACTATATTGATCCTTCTTTTGGTGCTGGCGCTTGTTGCAGGTGCTATCCTTTTGATAAACAAGCTTTTTTACGCCGCTGACGAGGGCGTTATCGTTACCTCAGATTTCATCGGCTACAGCGGTGCCGAAAAGATACACGTTGATATCGACATCGGCTACGTGAACGTGACCGAGCGCGAGGGCAGCGACAAGATCACCTTTGAATTTTCCTCGTTCAGAGAGGATTTCTACTCCGTCGAAGCATCCGACGGCACGGTGACCATTGGCTCCGAGAGCCTTCGCTGGTATGACAGAGAGCGGCTGAATACCGCCGACAAATACGGAATCACCGTCAGCATTCCCTCCGATTTTGAGGGCGAGCTTCTGATAGAAACGGCAGCAGGCAGCATTTCCGTATCCGCTGTGGGCGCAAACGAGGTGGTCGTTATCACCAAGTCGGGCGACGTTGCCGCATCAAAGATCGCGGGCGGTGCATTCTCCGCCGTCACCGATTCGGGCGACGTGACTCTTTCCGACATCGACGTTTCAAACGTTACCGCATCCACCGAAAAAGGAAGCGTCACCTTCTCGGGCATCGGCTCCGCTTCCCTGCTCCATGCAAGCTTTTCCGCTCACGTGGGCAACGTTGTGGGCAGCTTTGCGCTCCCTGCTGAGGCGTTTGCCATTGATGCCACCGCCACGGGCGAGTCAAACGTGACCTCCGGCGGTGAGGGTATCGAGCTTTTCCTTTCCGCAAGGCTGGGCAACATCGACGTTACGTTTGCCGAATGAATATAGAAAAAAGTCCCCTCCGTCGAGGGGACTTTTTTATTAGAAAATATAATCCGTTACACAATCGTACCAATGAACGTAAGTCTCGCCGTTAACGATTATCCGTTCGTTTTCGGGAAACATATCCGTCCAGAGCTTACCGTAACGCTTGTATGCCCAATCGTTTTTGTTGAATCTGCGCCATAGGATCGTGCGACCGTTTTTGTCGAGGTAATATTCACACCACATTCCGCCTTGACTTCCGTTCTCGTAATCGATCATACGAACGGTATCGTATACTTTACCGTTTATTGTTACACGAAATCTGCCAACCATATCAAAAACATCATCTTCAACAGGCATAGCAAAACCATCTTTCGTTTGCGTGATCGTTTCCTCTGCTTTCAAATGAATCGGAAATCCGCAGTTGTCCTTACCGATACCAAAGGAATCATCAAAATCGGCATCAATAAATGTTATTATTTTTTGATTTCCGTCGCCTTCATTAATGATACCGCCCAAATATTTGCAGTGCGTATCCGTCAACTGTGCAAAAACCGTAGACTCCTCTAAGGTATCAGCGTCTGTGTATCTCTTTTTTATTGAAACTCCTTCTATCCCGTGCAATACTATCTTTCCAACAGTACTCAGCTCGAAGAATCCATTTTGCTTTCTCAAAGGCATATCGTACATTCCAAAGGAAATAGATTCTCCGATTCGAGGAACCAAAAACATACCGGGAAGCTCCTCGTGAACAACGTCAAACGGATCATGCTCCGACTTTTCAATCTTATATTCAGGTAAGTATTCGGGTAATTTTTTCATAGTACTTTCTCCTCCTGATATTTCGCCTCTTGGGTAATGCTTTTTGAATTTTTCTTTTGCATAATAGAGGCGGCTCTTTACCGTTCCGATCGGAATTGATAGCTGCTTTGAGATATCCTCTTGCGATATGCTTTTGAAATAATATAAATACAGTATCTGCTTTTCTTTATCGCTGAGAACATCCAACGTATCTCTCACAGCACTATGCAAAGTTACCCCGAATCTTCCGGTACATAGCGCCGATTCGGGCAAGGAATCGAGCGAAACATTCATATCCTTTGATCTTCTTCTATAATAGTCGTTGCATCTGTGGCTTGCGATACCGATCAGCCACGCCTTGAAAGCAGACCTATCGTTCAAAGAATCAAACTTCATCGTTGCTATAAGGCATACGTCTTGAATGATGTCCTCAGCATCATGCTTGCTATTGATCTTATATTTCACGTAGCGCTCCAACGGCACAAGATTTTCTTGCAGTAGCTTTTCGAATTCATTCACAACATCACCTCCCTTCGGATATTCTCGAAACCGGTTTCACCTATATAGTCGAAGCAAAACGGTAAAAGGTTCATTCTGACACGAAAATTATATCATAGAGATCGAATAAACGCCAAAAATCATTGCTACCATCGCGTTCGATGTAATCGATAAAAATATGTCAAACGCCCCTTGACTTTCTTTGATCTTCGTGTTACAATAGCATTGGTCAAAGATAGTCAAAGTCAGTTTTATATAAAATGAGGTGGTTAAAATGATCATATCCGATTACATTGCGTCAATAATTGAGGAGATGCTCCGAGAGGGCGGCGGCTCCGCGGAGGTAAAGCGAAACGACCTTGCCCTGCGCATAGGCTGCGTGCCAAGCCAGATAAACTACGTTATTTCATCAAGGTTCACCCCTGAGCGCGGCTACGTTATCGAGAGCAGGCGCGGTGGCGGCGGCTACATACGCATCGTGAAAAAGCAATTCGACAAAAACGATTATCTCATGCACTTTTTCCACGCTATCGGCGGCGAGCTTTCCGAAGCGGAGGCGGCGGCGTATATTTCAAATCTTTACGGCAACGGCATCGTCAGCGAAAGAGAAGCCAATCTCATCTCTGCGGCGGTGGCGGGCGCTGCTTTGGCATCTGTGCCGCCGCAATACAGAAACTGTCTGCGTGCCGACATTTTAAGACACGTTATCTTATCTCTCATACGCTAAAATTAAACGAAGAAAGGAACGGTTGATTATGATCTGTGAAAAATGCGGTAAGAAAGAAGCAACGTACTTCTACAGCGAAAATATAAACGGAAAGAAGAAGACCGTTGCCCTTTGCGGGGACTGTGCCCCCGAGGGCATGGCCATGGAAAACACACTTTTGTCCGGTCTTTTCGGAGGCTTTTCCGAAAGATCGCCTTTAAGAGCAAGAACAGTTGAGGTGAAAAAATGCCCCATTTGCGGCATCACCTACAGCGGCATCGCATCTTCGGGAAAGGTTGGCTGCACCGAATGCTACGTGACCTTCCGAAAGGAGCTGACGCCCACCATCCGCCGCATGCACGGCAACAGAGTTTACCGCGGCGAGAAGGCGGAAGCAAAGGCCGACGTCCCTGCGGAAGCGCCACCTGAAGCCCGCGAGGAAAGTCCCGTTGATTCCCTTCGCCGCCGTCTTGAAGCGGCTGTGAAGGAGGAAAACTACGAGCTTGCCGCTTCCCTGCGCGACGAGATCCGCGCCCTTAACGATAACGCCTGAAAGGAGGCAATATTATGTCCTGGTACACGAGATCGGGTGTTGACACCGACGTTATACTCACATCCCGCTGCCGTCTGGCAAGGAACGTTTCAAAGGTTCCCCTGGGGAAGCTTCTCTCTCCCGAGGCGGCAAACGATATTATCAGCAAAGCCGGGGATGCTCTTGGCGATGGCTTTGTTAAGGTGGATTTTCACGGCATCTCCCCGATAACGGCGGCTGCATACGTTGAAGAACACATCGTCAGCAAGGAATTCATGGCGCAGAAGGGGCCTCACGCCCTTTTCAAAAATGAAAGCCTCGGCATTTACGTTATGGTGCCCGAGGAGGACCACTTCAGGATCCAGTGCATCACACGCGGAAGAAGCGTCGAGGAGGCGCACCGTGCAGCCTCTGAAGCGGAGAGGAAGCTGGCCGCCGCTTTCGACCTTGCATTTGACGAGACCTGGGGATACCTCACCCACTGCCCCACGAATCTCGGCACTGCTATGCGGGTCTCTCACATGATGTTTCTCCCCGGTATGACGAAGTACAAGGCCATCGCTTCACTCAGCAGCAGCCTTTCAAAGCTCGGCTTCACCCTTCGCGGCATGTATGGCGAGGGCTCGGGAGCGCCCGGCTGTCTTTATCAGATATCAAACAGCGTAACTCTCGGTCTCACCGAGGAGGAAACGCTGACAGCACTTTCGAAGATCACGGATTCCGTGATCGCCGAGGAGCGCCGCCTGCGCCGCCGCATGCTTGAAGCAGGCTCCGTGGACGCGGTGACAGACTCCGTCTGCCGCGCATACGGTACACTCACAAACGCATATATGATGGAAAACCGCGAGTTTCTCCCCCTTTGGGTGGAGGCGCGTCTCGGTGTTTCCCTTAAAGGAGAGGAGGGCTTCTTTTCAAGGATCCCCGACAGGGTGACCTACGAGACCCTTGACACTCTTCTCATCGAGGCGCAGCCCTCGGTGCTTTCACTTGCAAACGGAGGCGTTGATCTTTCGCCCCGTGAGCGTGATAAAAAGCGGGCTGACCTTATATCAAGGCGGCTTTGCCAATAATAAAACGAAGAAAGGACGGATATAAATGACAAACCGTTTTACCGAAAAAGCACAAAACGCCATCAATTCCGCTCTCAGCCACGCGCAGAGGATGGGACACACCTATATCGGCTCGGAGCATATTCTTTTAGGTCTTCTGGGTGAGTCTGATTCTGCGGGAGCGAAGCTTCTTGAAAACCGCGGCGCTTCCCTTGCGGAAGCGGAGAGCACCGTCCGCAACATAACGGGCGTTGGCGACGAGAGCGCCGTTTCCCCCTCGGATATGACCCCGAGAACAAAAAAAATAATCGAAGCATCGGCATACGTTTCCGCCAGATGCGGTCACAGCTATATCGGCACCGAGCATATTCTCTACGCGCTGATCTCAGAGCGCGGATGTGTTGCTGTGAAGGTGCTTGAGGCAGCAGGCGTTGACATCGGCGCCCTGAAGGGCGACGTTGAAGCATTTCTGACGGAGGGCTCCGCCGCCGGCGACCGCAGCGACGGCCGCGACTCCCGAAACAAGGGCAAGGCGGCCAAGGAGGGCTCCATTGATGGTGCACCCACACTTTCTCAGCACGGACGTGACCTTTGCGCCCTTGCAAGAGCCGGCAAGCTGGACCCCATCATCGGAAGAGACACGGAAATGGAGCGCGTGGTGCAGATACTTTCCCGCCGCACCAAGAACAATCCCTGCCTCATCGGCGAGCCCGGCGTGGGCAAGACGGCCGTTGTGGAGGGGCTCGCCCAGCGCATCGTTGACGGCACCATCCCCGAAACACTTCGGGATAAGATCATCGTCACACTCGACATTTCGTCTATGATCGCAGGCGCCAAATACAGAGGCGAATTCGAGGAGCGACTGAAAAACGTAATGGCGGAGGCGCTCAAAAATCCGAACATCATTCTTTTCATCGACGAGATACACACCATCATCGGAGCAGGCGCCGCAGAGGGCGCCGTGGATGCGGCGAACATACTGAAGCCCGCCCTTGCCAGAGGCGAGATCCAGGTGATCGGCGCCACCACCATTGAGGAATACAGACGTCACATCGAGCACGATGCGGCGCTGGAGCGCCGTTTTCAGTCTGTCACCGTGGGCGAGCCCACGCCCGAGGAGGCTATCGCCATCCTTCGCGGTCTGCGTGACAAATACGAGGCGCACCACAAGCTGAAGATCTCAGACGAGGCGGTGGAGGCTGCCGTGAAGCTTTCCGTTCGCTACATCAACGACCGCCGTCTCCCCGACAAGGCCATCGACCTTATCGACGAGGCTGCCTCCCGTCTGCGTATTTCGAATATTACCCCCACCGAGGACCTTCGCGCCCTGGAGGCAGAGATAAAGAAAGCCGCTGACGGCAAGGAGGAGGCTGTGCGCGCTCAGGACTTCGAGGAGGCTGCCGCCTGCCGCGACCGCGAGCGCGAGCTTCGCCGCCGATACGACGACGAAAAGGCAAAATGGACACAGTCCCGCGACACGGCAGGGCTCGTTGTTGGCGAGGATGAGATCGCGGAAATCGTGACCTCGTGGACGGGCATTCCCGTTTCCCGCCTCGCAGAGGAGGAGGGCGCGCGGCTCCTGCGTCTTGAGGAGATACTGAAGGAGCGTGTCATCGGTCAGGATGAGGCCGTTACCGCCGTTGCCAAGGCGATCCGCCGCGGCAGAACGGGGCTCAAGGACCCGAACCGCCCTGTTGGTTCATTCATTTTCCTCGGTCCCACCGGCGTTGGCAAAACGGAGCTTTCAAAGACCCTCGCCGACGTTATGTTTGGCTCCGAATCGGCAATGATCCGCATCGATATGTCCGAGTACATGGAGAGCCACAGCACCTCCAAGCTTATCGGCTCCCCTCCCGGCTACATCGGCTACGATGAGGGCGGCCAGCTGACGGAGAAGATCCGCAGAAATCCTTATTCCGTCGTCCTTTTCGACGAGATCGAAAAGACACACCCGGACGTTTTCAACATTCTTCTGCAGATACTGGACGACGGCATTCTGACGGATGCTCAAGGCCGGCGCGTTGATTTCAAGAACACCGTCATCATTATGACCTCAAACGTTGGCGCGTCGGGCATTATTTCAAGCCGCAGGCTTGGCTTCAGCGTTTCCGATGAGAAGGCTGACGAGCGCGAGATGATCCGCGCATCCGTTACCGATTCCTTGAAGCGCACCTTCAAGCCTGAATTTTTGAACCGCATCGACGAGATAATCGTTTTCAACAAGCTGGATGAGGAGTGCATCAAGCGGATCGCTCATCTGCTGCTTCACAGGATCGCCCGCAGATGCGGGGATATCGGCATCACCGTTACCTTTGGCGACGACGTTGCGGAGCTTATCGCAAAGGAGGGCTTCGACCCCGATTACGGCGCACGCCCCATCAAGCGCGCCGCTGTGCGCCTGGTGGAGGACTCCTTCTCCGAGGCAATGCTTGAGGGCAGGATCGCCGCAGGAGACACCGTTGCCGCTTCCGTTTCCGAGGGCAAGGTGATTTACGAAAAGGCTATGGCTGAATAAAAAAAGTCCCCGACTAAGCTCGGGGACTTTTTTCTGCGCGTATATGTTTTTGCGCCGCCAATTTCCGCGGCCGCGGATTAACTCTTGATAAAATGAGAAAGATATGATAAGATTATTTAGATATTTCCGTGACTTTTGAGAAATGTGAAAGGAGAACCGTTATGCTTGACGTTACACTTGCCGGATGCGGCGGTACCATACCGCTAAAAAACAGATGGCTTTCCTCTTGCTTTATGCGCCATAACGGAAAATGCCTCCTTATCGACTGCGGAGAAGGCACTCAGATAGCGCTGAAGGAAGCTTCCCTTCCATTCAAGCCCATCGGTGTGATCTGCATTTCCCACTATCACGCAGACCATATGAGCGGTCTGCCGGGTATGCTTCTTTCAATGGGAGGCGAGGGACGCACGGAGCCTGTGACGATAATCGGCCCTGCGCACATCGAAAAATACGTGCGCGCGCTTCTGACCATCGCACCCGAGCTGCCCTTTGAGGTCATCTGCCATCCCATCACGGAAAGGACGGAGACCGTTATCATAAACGGCTTTCACATCACCGCCTTCCGCGTGAATCACACCCTTCCCACCTACGGATTTACCGTGGAGATACCCCGCGTTGGAAAATTTGACCCCGAAAAGGCTAAGGCAAACGGCGTGCCCATGCGCGCATGGAGTCCCCTGCAGAAAAACGGCGTCTTTGAGCTTGACGGCGTCACCTATACCGCCGATATGGTGCTTGGCCCGGACCGCCGCGGCATAAAGGTGACCTACTGCACGGACACCCGCCCCACCGCTGCTATCACCGAGGCAGCACGCGATGCCGATCTTTTCATTTGCGAGGGTATGTACGGAGACGATGAAAAGCAGGAAAAGGCCCTGAAGACCAAGCATATGACGTTTTCAGAGGCTGCCGCCATCGCACGCGAGGCTGAGCCCCGCGAATTCTGGCTCACCCATTTCTCCCCCTCCATGCCAACCCCCGAGGATTATATTGCCGAAGCCCGCGCCATCTTCCCCGACACCGCCTGCGGACACGACGGAAAATCTAAAACAATTTTTTTCGATGAGGAAGAGAGCAAATGAATAGAATAAAACCGATCGTTGCCGCGGTGCTTTGCCTTCTGCTTTTTGCAGCGGCAGGATGCGGCGGCACAAACGCCGACACCGAAACGGAAACGACCGACACTTTAGCTACCGATACGGAACGGGTCACGGAAACGGAAACGGAAACCGAAACGGAAACCGAAACCGAAACGGAAACCGAGACTGAGTCAGAAACCGAAACTGAAACTGAAACCGAAACTGAAACCGAGACCGAAACCGAGACCGAGGACGTTATCACCGACGAAAACAAGCTCGTATACGTTGCCCTCGGCGACTCCATCGCATACGGCTATGCCCTTTCCGACGTTGAAGACCAGCGCTATTCCACCCTTATAGACCGGCATCTTGACGGTCTTTGGGAGGACGGATGCCGTGTTTACAACTACGCGGTCAGCGGCGACAAGGGCAGCGACCTTATAGACATTCTGAAGAAAGGCAGCGCCTCCGCCCTTAAGGATGCGGACGTTATCACAATAAGCATCGGTGCAAACAACGTGCTTGGCCCCGCCCTCGACAATCTTTCGGAGTATTTTGTGTTCCTTTCGGTGCCCGACGAAAATCTCCGCAAAACGGAGCTTCCCCGCATATACGGCGAGCTTATGGCGGAAACAAAGGCCGGCATCGAGGATTTCAGCCGCGAGATCGTGACGATCATCGAGGAGATACGCAAGGACGCACCCGATGCAAAAATCATTTTCCAGACCGTTTATAATCCCTACAGGCTGGCAGGCGTGAAGCTCGACTTTATCGACGGCACCCTCGATCTTGCAGAGGAAACGGACAGGCTCGTTTCCGCGCTGAACAAAATCATCACCGATAACGCCTCCCTGGGCTACACAGTTGCTGACGTTTACACCGCCTTCGACGGGCTGACTGACGTTGTAAATGCGGACCTCTTCATTGGAGACGGCACCGACATCAATCAGTTTATGCTGGCGGCGGACCCGCATCCCAACGCAAAGGGTCACCGCATCATTGCAGACGTTATCATCCCCCTTATAACCTTACCTTAAATCTCCCACCGAAAGGATCACCGTTATGAAGATCTGCGTTTTCGGCGCATCAAGCGACGCCATTCCCACCCCTTATCTTGATGCCGCATACGATTTCGGCAAAGCCCTGGGTGAAAACGGACACAGTCTCGTTTTCGGCGGCGGCAACACCGGCGTTATGGGCAAGGCGGTGCGCGGTATCAAGGCTGTCGGCGGCTACGCCGTCGGCATCGCGCCTAAGTTTTTCGACGTGCCCGGCGTACTCTACGAGGAATGCGACGAATTTATTTACACTGAGACCATGCGCGAGCGCAAGGGTCTTTTAGAGGATCTTTCCGATGCCTTTGCCGTTTTACCCGGCGGCATCGGTACATACGAGGAATTCTTTGAGGCTCTGGTGCTTTGCCAGCTTGGGCAGATGAAAAAGCCCATCGCCATCTACAACGTGAACGGCTGCTACGACGACCTTCGCCGCCTGCTTATCGGCACCGTTGAAAAGCGCTTTATGCCCGAGGAAAACCTCTCCCTCTGCCGCTTCTGCGACACTGCAGAGGA
>JAZMZX010000090.1:0-32154 GCA_045586225.1 Eubacteriales bacterium | reverse complement strand
GGAATCGGGGGCATTGAAGGAGGGATAGCCGCTGTATCCCACGTCAGCGCCTGCAAGTGTCGTTTCAAAGTTCACAACGGCATAATCAGCCGCGGACACAACGCCCTTCAGGTACTTGAAGGAGTTGCTGAAATCGTGAACGTCGCCGCCCATGTCGGCGGCGTAGTTTATCTGCGCCATGTGGAAGATAATGTCGCCGGCGGAGATTATTGTAGCCTCGGAGAAGGTAACGGGCTCGGGCACGTCCGTTCCCACGTCTGTGGTGTCGGAGGGGTCACCGCCGCTTTCGGTGCCGTCCTCCGTGCCTTCGGTATCGCCGTTGGTGTCACCGTCCGTATCGCCTTCGGTGCCGCCCTCGGTGCCGGACACGAGACCGCTTTCCGCAGCGGTGCCTGTGCCTTCGTCATCGGGGCCTCTGTCCCTCATTCCGACCACTATGAAAACTATTGCTATGGCAAACGCCCACACCAGCAAAAAGCATATGAGGGGCAGATAATTCGTTTTTTTACGTCTTTTCGCATAACGCTTATTCTGCATATAAATAAACCTCCCGTGGAGTGTTACTTTACAACATAAAGATAATCTACGTCATTTTACATTCTATCATAGAGTCCCTTGCCTGTCAAGTTTGGCGCGGCGGCGCAAGAAAAGCGTCCGTGCAGGTGCGCGGACGCTTTTTTATTTGTATTATGTATGTTTGGCGGAGCTTTCATTCCCCGTTACTGCAGATTAAGCTTATTTTTCAAAAGATAATTGCAGATAACGTAGCCTGCGACTGCAAAGCCGCCGTAGATGATGGCGTTCATTATGGGAAGCACCGACACAGCCGCCGAGGCGGAGATGACAGAATCCATCAGACCGTCGATAAATACCCAGCTGAAAAGTGTGTTGAACACGCCAGACACAAGCGACGTTGCCATATTGATAACGTAATATATGCCAATGGAGGCAAGTATCTTGTGCTTTTTCGCAATGAGAGCTCCCATAGTCACCGAAAGAAGAGCTATCACGATAAGGTATAATCCCGAAGCGACGATACTGAAGCTGTACGTATAGGCAAAGAACCTGTCAACGATACCCCAAAGCTCGCCAAGCACGTCGAACACCTCCGTGTTCACGAAGCTGTCGGCGCTCGTGCCGAATATCACTATCATACCGATGGAAATGAAGAACACGGCAAATGCGATAGCGGCATGTGTCACGATGGCGAAAAATTTGGAAAGCAAAAGCTCCGAGGTCTTCACAGGCAGTGTGAAGGTAAGATACCCCTCGTCGGAGAAGAAGTTCTTATAGTAATGCGTAAACGCGATCAAAAGCGCCACCGCAGGGTACGCCGCCAGTGCAACTGCCGATATACCCGCAAATATGGATCCGGCAACGGTGGAAAGAACAAGGAAAAGGTTCTCAACGTCGTTTTCAAAATACGCTATAAGTATCTTTACGGTGACGGTACAAAGTAAGGATGAAGAAAATATCCCTGCTGCAAGAGGCAAAAGCTTCTTGTTAAGCGCCTTCATATCGTATTTATAAAGCTTACCTAACATCTGAACACCTCCCTGAACAGCTCGTCGATACTCTTGCCGTATTGCTCTCTCGCAGCCTCCGCCGCGCTCTGCATAATAACATTGCCGTCGCGCATGAAAAGGAAGTCGTCAAGCACGGTCTCGATATCGGAAATAAGGTGAGTGGAGATAAGTATGGTGGAATCCTCGGAATAGTTTGAAATGATGGTGCGGAGTATGTATTCGCGGGCGGCGGGGTCAACACCGCCGATAGGCTCGTCGAGGAGATAGAGCCGCGCTCTGCGTGACATAACAAGGATGAGCTGAAGCTTTTCCTTCGTTCCCTTCGACAGAGTTTTGAATTTCGATCTCACGTCTATTCCAAGGTGAGATATCATCGTAAGGGCGCGCTCTCGGTCGAAATCAGCATAAAAATCGGCAAAATAGTCCACCGTCTCAAGCACCGACACGCCGCCGTCGAAATAGGTGCGTTCAGGCAGGTACGACACAAGACCGCGGGTTACCTCGTCGGGCTCCCGTCCGCAAACGAGCACCTCTCCCGAGGTGGGCGTCAGAAGGCCTGCGATCAGCTTGATGAGCGTGGTCTTGCCGCTTCCGTTAGGTCCCAGAAGACCGATTATCCTTCCGGCGGGAAGTGCAAGGCTCATATTCTTTATCACGGGTACGGGACCGTACGATTTGCAAAGTCCCTTTGCTTCAACTATGATATCATTCATTTTCTTCACCGTTATGATAAATGGCACGGATCATGTCCGCGATCTCTTCAAGCTCCGCTCCGATAGAGCGGCACTTCCGAACGAAGGATTCGGCAAGCCCCGAAAGCATAAGGTGTCTTGCATCGGCGATGATGGCTGAATCCTCCGTCACGAACCTGCCTGTGGTGCCCTTTGTTTTCAGAAGGCCTTCTCTTTCAAGCTCGAAAAGAGCCCTTTGCATCGTGTTTGGATTCACCTTTGCGTCAAAGGCAAGCTCGCGGACCCCGGGGAGCTTCTCACCCTTTTTAAACGTGCCGCAGATGATGGCGGTACGCAGTTCGGCGGCAAGTCCGATATAGAGCGGCAGTGTGCCGTCAAGCTTCCATATCATATCGCACCTCTTTTACGTTTCATTGTATTAATCTAATGATACAGCATGAATAAACAAAAGTCAACAAAAAACCGCGGCATTGCCGCGGTTTAAATATTGGATCAAAGAGTTACAAGCTCGTATTCACGGGAACCTATTCCGAGAGATGCTGCCGTCTCAACTGTGAGAATACCGTTGCGAGACTCTATGCGTTCGATCAGATGTCCCTGTCCGGGATCGTCGGTTGCCGCATAAACCAGATCAAGGCAAGCCTGATCTATAGCAACGGGGTCAGCGGAGGCGAGGACGCCGATATCCGCCATGCACGGATCCTCAGCAACCTCACAGCAATCGCAGTCAACGGACATATTCTTCATCACGTTGATATACACGATATTTTCTCCGAAAAGCTCGGTTACAGAGGATGCTGCTTCAGCCATTGATCTGAGGAAGGAATCGTGATCGGCAGACCATATCTTTGCGGGATCTCCCGCGCCGTGTATATATGCCTTACCGAATGCAGATGCAATACCTATCGAAAGCTGCTTTATCGCGCCGCCGTAGCCGCCCATAGGGTGACCCTTGAAATGAGAGAGAACGAGAAGCGAATCGTATTTACGGAGTCCGCCGCCTACATAGTTTTTATCGATGTGACGTCCGTTTTTCACGGGAAGGATCATATCCTCTCCGTCACCGTCAAGTATCTCGGTATCGAACATATCGCTCCAGCCGTGAAGGCGAAGAGTCTTTTCGTGCCTTTCGGTGGTGGAACGGCTGCCGCCGTATGCTGTGTTACACTCAACTACGGTTCCGTTTACGGCATCCACAACGGGGCGCCAGAACTCGGGACGAAGGAAATTTTGATTTCCCACTTCGCCGGAATGGACCTTTACAGCCACCTTGCCGGTGAGCTCTTTTCCCACCTCACGGTACAGACGAAGTACCGCCTCCGGAGTTATACTTTTCGTGAAATAAACAGTAGATTTCATAGCTTCTCCTTCTTAGATCATATGAAAATTCCGGTTATCTTTCTATCTCGACCATCTGGAAGCACTCGAGAATATCGCCTTCCTTGATGTCGTTGAAGCGCTCGAGTCCGATACCGCACTCGAAGCCCTGAGCCATTTCGCGTCTGTCTTCCTTGAAATGACGGAGAGAGCTGATCTTATCCTCAAAGATAACGAAGCCGTCGCGCACGATACGGATCTGTGCGTTACGTGCGATCTTACCGTCCTGAACGTAGGAGCCTGCGATGGTGCCAACGTTGGGAACGCGGATGGTCTGACGTACCTGAGCGTGACCGAGCACCTCTTCACGGTACTTGGGAGCCAGCATACCCTTCATAGCAGCCTCGATCTCCTCAAGGCACTCGTAGATCACGCGGTAGGTTCTGATCTCAACGCCCATTCTGTCTGCCATATCGATGGAGGACTTGTCGGGACGAACGTTGAAGCCGACGATGATGGCATTGGAGGTTGCGGCCAGCTGAACGTCGCCCTCGGTGATACCGCCGACAGCGGAGTGAATGATCTGGATGCGGACTTCCTCGTTGGTGATCTTCTGGAGAGACGCCTTGACTGCCTCGGCACTGCCCTTAACGTCTGCCTTAACGATGATATTGAAGTCCTTAACACCGGATTCGATCTGAGCAAACATATCGTTGAGGTTTGCTCTTGCATTTGCACGGAAGACCTCTTCCTTTTCCTTTTCGCGGCGCTGCTCTGCAAGCTCGCGGGCCATTCTTTCGTCTTCAACTGCGTTGAATTCGTCGCCTGCGGAGGGAACCTCGGCAAGACCCGTGATCTCAACGGGAACGGAGGGACCTGCCACCTTGAGCTGGCGGCCGTTTTCGTCTGTCATCGCGCGTACGCGGCCGACGGAGGTGCCGGCGATAACGATATCACCGGTGTGGAGGGTACCGTTCTGAACGAGGATCGTTGCAACGGGACCTCTGCCGCGGTCAAGCTTCGCCTCGATGATGAGACCGCTTGCGCGACGGTTGGGATTTGCCTTATATTCCTGCATTTCCGCGATGAGAAGAACGTCCTCGAGAAGGTCGTCGATACCCATCTTGGTGAGTGCGGATACGGGAACGCACATGATGTCGCCGCCCCATTCCTCGGGAACGAGATCGTACTGAGTGAGCTCCTGCATGATATTGGAGGGATTTGCCGTGGGCTTATCCATCTTGTTGATGGCAACGATGATCTCAACGCCTGCGGCCTTTGCGTGGTTGATAGCCTCAACGGTCTGAGGCATGATGCCGTCGTCTGCGGCAACTACGATGATGGCAATATCCGTTGCCTGAGCACCGCGCAGACGCATTGCAGTGAATGCCTCGTGGCCGGGAGTGTCAAGGAACGTGATGGACTTGCCGTTGATCTCAACGCGGTAAGCACCGATGTGCTGAGTGATACCGCCTGCCTCACCGGAGGTGACGTGGGTGTGGCGGATAGCGTCGAGAAGAGAGGTCTTACCGTGGTCAACGTGACCCATAACGCAGACAACGGGGCTGCGCTCCATGAGATCGTCGTCGGTATCCTCTGCGGTTTCGAAAAGCTGATCCTCGATGGTAACGACTACCTCGCGCTCTGCCTTTGCACCGAGCTCCTCGGTGATGATGAAGGCGGTGTCGAAGTCGATGGTCTCGTTTACGGTTGCCATGATGCCGTTGAGCATGAGCTTCTTGATGACCTCGGATGCTGTGATCTTGAGTCTATTTGCAAGCTCGCCGACGGTGATCTCATCAGGGATCTTAACAACGAGTTGCTGACGGCGCTGGCGCTCGACCTCCTCCTTGCGGAGCTTTTCCATTGCGCGGCGTTCCTTGTCGCGGTCCTTGGAGGAAACGGATTTGTTATTCTGCTTTTTAAGCTTCTGCTTCGTTACGATATGATCGTCGCGGTCGGAAACGTAGCTGTTGAGCTTTTCGTCGTACTTGGAAAGGTCCACGTTGGTGGAGCGTGTATCAACGATACGGGTATTACCGGTGCGCTGACGTGCTTCGCCCTGAGCTGCGGGCTTGCTTGCCTTTGCCTGAGCGGAAGCGCCCTCTGTGGGCTGCCAGGGTCCGCGATTCTTCTTGGGTGCTTCAACCTGGCCGCGTCCCTGAACAACGGGCTTCTGCTGATTCTGCTGATTCTGCTGACCGTCGCGTCTCTGGGTGTTTTCGGGACGAACGGGTCTGTCGCCGGTGCGCTGCTGACCGTCGCGTCTCTGAGCATTTTCAGGGCGTGCGGGTCTGTCGTTTGCGGGGCGCTGGCCGTTTTCGGGTCTCGTCTGAGGGCGGTTGCGTCTGTCATCGGGAATCTGGGGCTTCTGCTGAGGTCTTGCATCCTGCTTCTGCGCGGGAGCTGCCTCTGCTCTGGGAGCGGGAGCCTTCTCTGCAGGTGCCTTTTCGACGGGGGCCTTTTCGGAAGGCGCCTTTTCGGAAGGCTTCTTTTCTGCAGGTGCCTTCTCTGCGGGTGCCTTTTCGACGGGAGCCTTTTCCGAAGGCTTCTTTTCTGCGGGAGCCTTTTCCGAAGCTTTCTCCTCAACGGGCTTGCTCTTGGGAGCACGCGTTTCTATAACAGCCTCACCCTTGGCGTATGAGTCGATATTGGTTATCTGATTCTGAGACGTGACAAGCTCCATGAAAAGGTTGAATTCAGCCGGTTCAAGGATAGCCATGTGAGTCTTGCCTTCAAGTCCGTTTTCCGCAAGAAGGTCAAGTATATCCTTACTCTTAAGGTTAAGATCTTTAGCCAGACGGTTTATTCTATAGGTCGTGGCCTGCTGTGCCATATAATTCCTCCTCACCGCACCATAGGCGGTTTCGTTTCGTATGTCGGTTTATTGTTTACTGATGTTATTTGCCCTTTGTCATCACTGACCGGCGGCCTTGTGAGCCGCCTTTGAAAGGCCTTCGTCGCTTATATAAACGGCTGCAACGGCGCCCGTTTTTCCGATGCCGTGAGCAAGCTCCGCTGACGTTACGTCAAGGGTAACCAGCTCCGCTCCGTAAAAGGTGCATTTATCGGAAAGCTTTTTTCTCGTTCCGTCGGACACATCGGATGCGGCAAACACAGGGAGCCTTCCGCCCCGTCTTAAGGTATCGCACACCATGTCGGTGCCGGACACCAGCTTGCCTGCCTTTTTGGCAATGCCGATGTATGAAAGCGTGCCTGCCATAGTCAGCCCTCCGTTTCGCTCTCTATGAGAGCTGCAAGCTGTTCAGCGATATCCTCGGGGATCTCGCATTCCAGATTCCTTGCAAGCTGACGGCTCTTGACTGCCCGCTTCAGGCAAGCGGCTGAGCGGCACAGGTATGCGCCCCGGCCGGATTTCTTTCCGGTGGGGTCCAGGCTGACCTGGCCCTCAGGCGAGCGCACCACTCTGATAAGCTCGGGCTTCGGCTTTGTTTCACCGCAGCCGATACAGCGGCGTTCGGGTATTTTCTTCTTTTTCGGCGCTGCCGATTCTTTCTTCGCCACGGTGACCTCCTGTGATCTTTTTTTCAAAGGGGAGAGCTTTTATCTGCTCGGGTAGGTTATCTGCTCGAGTAGGTTACCTACTCTTGATGTCAATCTTGAAACCGGTGAGACGTGCTGCAAGGCGTGCATTCTGACCTTCCTTACCGATGGCAAGGGAGAGCTGATCGGAATCAACGTAAACCTTGGCGGAGCGCTCGCCGTCGATGATGACCTCGTTGATGCTTGCGGGAGCAAGGGCAGCGGCGATATATTCGCCAACGTCCTCGCTATACTTAACGATATCGATCTTTTCGCCGCAAAGCTCGTCGAGTATAACTTCTATTCTTGCGCCGCGGTTACCGATGCAGGAGCCAACGGCGTCAACGGAGGGATCGCGGGAGTAAACGGCGATCTTGGTTCTGGAGCCTGCTTCTCTGCAGATGCCCTTGATAAGAACGATACCGTCTGCGATCTCGGGAACCTCAAGCTCGAAAAGACGCTTAACGAGGTTGGGATGAGTTCTGGAAAGGATAACGATGGGACCGCGGGTCTCGTTTCTGACCTCGGAGATGTACACCTTCACTCTGTCGCCCACGGAGAGGATCTCGCCGGGGATCTGCTCGTCCTTGATAAGAACGGCTTCGCTTGTGCCGGTGTCAACAACGACGGCACCGTCGGTGCTGTCTACCTTGGTTACGAGAGCTGTTACGATCTCTTCGCGCTTGGTCTCATATTCAGCGCGGACGAGCTTGCGCTCCTCCTCACGGATGCCCTGGATGATGACCTGCTTTGCCGCCTGAGCGGAAAGACGTCTGAAGTTCTTGGGCTTGAGCTCGATCTCGCAAATACCGCCGAGAGTGTTTCGTCTGGAGATCTGCTTTGCCTCTTCAAGTGTGATCTGAGTTGCGGGGTCTTCAACCACCTCAACAACGTCAAACTGCTGATATACCTTGATATCACGCTTAGCTTCGTTTATTGCAACGCGAACGTTTCCGCCGCCTGCATTCTCGCGCTTGAAAGCAGACACGAGAGCAGCTTCGATTCGTTCGAGCATATATTCTTTGGATATTCCCTTTTCCTTTTCAAGGGCTTCAAGCGCCAAAAAAAGTTCGTTATTCATTTTCAGATTCCTTTCTCTATGCTGTAAAGCGCATGGGTGCGCATTTTTTATTAGTTGAATTCGCCGAAATCAAATACTGTTCTGATCTTGGCGCAGTCGCCTCTCGCAACGGTGAACTCCTCACCGTCCTCGGGCAAAAACGTGATAACGTCCGTCTCCGCATCGTATGCGGTGATCTCGCCCTCTACGGATTTCTTTCCGTTGCGGGGAGCGTAGAATCTGAGCTCTACCGTTTCGCCCGTGCCCGTGAAGGACTCGATATGTGCAGGGCGGCGAAGCTCGCGCTCGATGCCGGGGGAGGAGACTTCAAGACGGTAAGCGCCCTCGATAGGGTCTGCCTCGTCCAGGATGGGGTCGATGGCTCTGTGGACCTTTTCACAGTCGTCGATGGTTATGCCTTCAAAAAGATCGATGGTTATGCGGAGAAACCATTCGGAGCCTTCCTTTTCATATTCAACGTCCCAGAGGTCGTATCCGAGCTCGTTGACAACGGGAGTGAGCAGCGCTTCGACTGCACCCGCGATATTCTTCTTTCCGCCGTTCTGATTTTTAGCCATATTACATTCTTTCTTATCGGTGTGTGAAAATTACATAAAATAAAGAGTGGGTCGCCCCACTCTTTGACACATCCTTACTTCTTATACGAAAGTATATCATACCGCACTCGGTTTTGCAATAGCATTTCGCAAAAAATATCACCAAATTATCGTGGTTTTCCGCAGAAAAACTGCTGTTTATGCGAATATGCGCAAGCATGCGCGGAAAAATCTCACGCCCCGCCGTTTTTCTTTCCGCGGAAGACGAAGAGCTTGCTGAAAACGTAGTTTCCGATGATGACAGCCACCGCCGCCACCGCCTTTGCAAATAGCTCGCAAAGATTCACCTCCGCATCGGTGAAGGGCACCCCGGCTGCGTGCCACGAGGGGATAAGAAGCCCCAGTGCAAGCGTGCCCACAAGGGTGATAACGTAGTCGAGCCCCAGGGTGAGCACTCTGCCCGAGGAAAACACCAGCAGCTGATGCCAGGTGCTCACGGGAGTATCGGATGACTCAAACACCCACTTGCGGTTTGTGAAAAATGCGAAGAGCACAGCGCATGCCCAGGATATCACCTGCGCTGCCGTGTAGAGCGCAAGATAACGGCCGCCGGAGGTCTCGTCGGCAGCTATGCCGAAAATCCCTCTGCCGCCCCACATAATGAGGAAATAAAGCACCCAGCTCACAGCCGTCGTGAGCACTCCGAAAAAGAGATACGACACTATCTCTCTGTATTTTTTTATAAATTCCTTCATCTTCATTTTTCGTCCTCCTCAGCTGCGAAGAGCCCGTCTGCCGCGGCGCGGTACGCAGCCTTATCCATCAGCACGTTTATTGCCGCAAGGAAGGCGTTGGGCGTCATGCCCGGAGGCAGCCCGATATGCTCCGCAAAGCGGTCCCTTCTTTCGGCGGCGCTGTCTGCACCCGACATCCCGTAGGCGTAAAGGTCAGCTTTCGTTACGTCATCGCCGCCGCGCCTGCCGATGCCTGCCTCCCCTCCCTCACGGGAGAATGGCAGAAGGAGCTGACGGAGCTTTTCCGTGTCTATTCCCTCAACGCCGAGAGTGCCCTCCTTGGAGGGGGCGCGCTTGCGCCGTTCTTTTCCTTTTATTTTGGGTATATATATCTGCGTAACGCTCCCCTTCGGCACCGCAGAGGTAATATAGCTTCTGATAACGCCTCCGGCTCCGTCGCTGTCGGTGAGCAGGATTATACCCCTCTCCCCTGCCAGCCTGCGGATAAGCGCCAGCTTTTCGCCTCTCGTGAATATGCCGAAGCCCTCGGTCGTTATAACGGTGCCCGTCATAACGTGGCGGAGCTTTTGCTTGTCGTATTTCCCCTCAACTATGACGGGTCTGTCTACGTGTATAGGTTCCATAATGATTCTTTCGGTTTTTGTCGTGTTACTTTGCGCTGAGAGTGAGTATGAGCCGTTCAAGAGCAATATAGCCGAGGCGCGAGGATTTCAGCTTAACGTCTGCCTCGAAGCAGGCCTTCACAGCCGCCTCTATGGCAGAGGTGTCCTTGCGTGCCACGCTGTTCATGTAAAGCTTCACTCTGAATTCGTGTATTCCCGCCTTCGCTGCTATCTCCCCTGCGGTCATTCCCTTTGTCATAAGAGTTTTAACGGAAAGCATCTCGCTTACGGTGCGTATGATACCGCCCAGAAGCATAATAGGCTCCGTGCGTCTCTGGCGCTCATGATAAAGCGCCGCCAGCGCATCGTCTCTGCGTCCGTCCATAATGGCATTTGTCAGCTCAAAGGTGCTGTATTCCTCAACGGCGGCGCACACCGCGTCAATGTCTGCGGGGGTGACGTTGCCCGCGCCTTTCGCTTTCACGTATGCCACCACCTTGCGTATCTCCTCAGCAAGCACCGTCATTTTTGTGCCGCAAACGTTCAGCATCCTGTCGGCGGCATCATAGGTGTGGGTGAGACCCTCGCGCTGAAAATGACGCTCGATCCAGCGGCGAAGCTGTGCCGGCGTGGACAGGGGGAAATATACGCAGTTCACTCCCTTGCGGGCGCAAAGGTCCTTATAGAGCGCCGACGGCTTTTTCTTTCCGTCACCGTAGTCGAAGGTGCCCCTTGCGATGGGAAGGATCACCATATTATCGTCATATTCGGCAGCCGCCGAAAGCGCATCGAACAGTGCCGCCGTCTCCTCCTCTTCAAGGGACGAAAGGTGATCCGCCTCGATCTCTATGAGCTTATAGCCGAGAGAACTCATCATAGGCGGCGACATTGCAGAGCTGACGATAAGCTCCGCATCCTCCACGGAATTAAAGGGTATTTTGATGTAATTGAACGCTTCCATTGCATCCGCAAGGAAGGGCTCGCGGCATTTGTCGCGGTAGTGGGCTATAAGATAGTCCTCCTCACCGAGGAAAACGTACACACCGCCGCGTCCCGCGCGGCTGGCCGCTTTATAAGCGGCTTCGTTGATCTCGGGCATAATATCTCCGTTTCACGCCCTCAGGCGAAGCTGATGTCACAAAGAGGTGTCACCGTCATCACCATGCGGTTAAACTGAACGACCCCCTTCTGTGCTTCTACGGTATATACGAGAGAAAGCTCTCCCCCGTTATACGACAGAGTGTTCTTTATCTGTTTGGCAGTTGTGTAAATCGTAATAGGCATAAGCTCGGTGCTGTACACGCATCCGTGACGGACACCAAGCTCAAGGATAAGCGCCGTGTATACGTCGCCGCCGCGCATAACGGCGATAACGCCCGGCTCCGCCTCTTCAAAGGAGACCGCTGTGACCGAATCGCCCATTTCCGTTATCTCGGGCTCAACGTACCGCACCTCTATCCTGCCGTCGCCATAATAAAGCTCCCCTTCCGTGACCATTTCCATAGTCTCGGTGTTGTCGGGGAAAAGCGATTTTATCACCTCGTCCATATCCGGGGTGATCTCGGGTGCCGCCGCCATCATTTCGGTGAAATACCTGACGGCATCGGACCTTTCGTTTATGACCTCGTGAAACTGCGAGCGCAGTCTTATTTTGACCTTAAGTCTTTCAATGTTCTGCATAGTACCTTTATATAAAATGTAATCATCGTGATATTTCCATTAAAATATATCACAGTGCCCGCGGAATGTCAACTTTGCGGCGCCGTTCCCGGTATATAAAGCCCGTCCTCCGCCGATAATATCAACGTGAAGATATTATGCTTTATTCTCACTTGCGCCATAATGGCAACAGCCGTCCCCGCGGCAGACGGAGCGTCCGTGTCCGAAAGCCTTCTCGCCGCCTATATCGAGGGCGCGGCAGGGGGTCTTTCCCTGTCTGCCATGAGCGGCGTGGGCGCTGTGCTTCTGAACAGGTGCGTCAGCCCACACTTTCCCGACAGCATCGTCGCAAACGGTGCCGCGCTGGGTGTGCTTCCCTCCACGTCCGTTTCGGATATGGCAAAATACGCGGCGGCGCTCGCCTTGTCAGGGCTTGACCCAACTGCAGGCGCGCTTTATTTCTACGGCGCGGATTCGGATATCAGAGCTGCTCACAAAAGCTTTGAGACCTACGTCACCGACGGCGTTTGCTTCGCCGCAGGCTGACAAAAAAACAAGGGAGCTTTCATTGAAGCTCCCTTCATTTTTTCGGTTATTCTGCGCTTTCGGTGCCGGTTTCCTTTTCAGTTTCCTTTTCGGTTCCCTTGCCGGTTTCCTTGCCTGTTTCCTTAGCGTCATCATCGGTATCGGTGAGCGCGTCCATGTAGCTTTCGTACATCTTATCGTAGTCGGTCTGGTCCTGAAGAACGTAAACGAGAAGAACGATCACAACGAAGATGATAGCAACGATGGTGGTGAGCTTGGAAAGCTTCTTTTCGATGGTGGAGCCCTTCTGCTTGCCAAAGAAGGTCTCAGCGCCGCCGGAGATAGCGCCGGAAAGTCCGTGAGACTTACCGTTCTGCATAAGAACAGCGATGATAAGGAAGAGCGCCGCGATGAGAAGCAGTACGCCAAATACGATGTCGAGAGTGCCCATAAATATGTTAATCCTCCTAAGATTGCATCAAAAAATAAGCCCGCAAAAAAGTAGGCAGTAGTTATTCTATCATAGTTGTTTTCAAATTGCAACAGTTATTTTTTATTTTTCTCGTATTTTTTCTGAGGTTTATTTCTTTATTTCGCCGGATACGCAAATTGCCCTTGACTTTTAGAGCCGCTTGTGCGATAATATATAACGCTTCGCGGAGGGAGCCGTTTGCGAGCGTTGCCGTTGGCAGATGAAGCGAGCAACAAGGCGGGTCCGCGGTCGAAATTTTGTGAGCTACGTGCGAACAAAAAATTTCGGGCACCGCGACCGGAAGAAGCGGTCCCCATTGTATTCAACTAAATATTAGATAATCTACGGAGGGTTATCGAAGCGGTCATAACGAGGCGGTCTTGAAAACCGTTTGGGGGTAACCCCACGTGGGTTCGAATCCCACACCCTCCGGAAATAAGCCTGAAGTCAAACAGCTTCGGGCTTTTTTATTTCCGCTGATGCCGGGGCACCCCCACGTGGGTTCGAATCCGGTGAATGCGGAGCATAGAATATGCCGCATTCACTACCCTCACGGAAATAAGCCTGAAGTCAAACAGCTTCGGGCTTTTTTATTTCCGCTGATTCCGGGCATTTCCCTTTGCCTTCTCACAAAAACCGAATACTGTATTGACACGAACTGTGGGATGGAATAAAATAAAATTGCAAGTTAGATTTCTAACTTAGTATAACATCAATGGGGGCACGTATGGCAAAAATCACAGTTAACACGAAAAACAAAAAGTTCCCGACGGCGTCATCGCTTTACGGACTTTTCTTTGAAGACATCAACCGCTCCGGCGACGGCGGACTTTATCCCGAGCTTTTGAGGAACAGGTCCTTTGACGATTCCATTATCCCCGACGACCTTTCGCCGGTTGGAGATAACGTACAGAACGAGACCGGCTGGGTCTACGAGATCGGACACGGCGAGGGTCTTCCACGCTGGCGTGAAAAGGTGGCGCCCACTGATGTACCCGCGTGGTACGCGGTTTCCGCCGATATGGCTCTTGACACCGCCGACACTCTGAACAGCAACCGCTCGGCAGCGCTGGATGTTGATTTCCAGCCGAACGGAAGCATTTATAACATCGGATTCTCCGGCGTTCCCGTCCGCGAGGGCGAGGCATACCATCTCTACCTTTTCGCAAAGGCAGAGGCACCCGTTGATCTCACGGTATCTATCGAAAGCGATGGCTCCGTTCTCGCATCGAAAGCGCTTACTGTGCGCACCGTAGGCTACGTGCGCTACGATCTGACGCTCATTTCAAAGGGCACCACGAAGACCGCGCGTCTCGTTATCACTGCGCCCGGCGGCGGCCACGTAAAGCTTGGCTTCATTTCCCTTATGCCCACCGACACGTATCACGGACACGGACTTCGCCTCGATCTTTGCAAAAAGCTCGAGGATCTCAAGCCCGCTTTCATCCGTTTCCCCGGCGGCTGCATCGTTGAGGGCTTCTCCAAGTCCACCGCACAGCGCTTCAAGCGCATGGTTGGCGAGCCCTGGGAGCGCCCCGGCTACTATAACCTTTGGGGCTACCGCTCAACGGAGGGACTCGGCTACCACGAATATCTCCAGCTCTGCGAGGACATGGGCACTGATGCGCTCTACGTTTGCAACTGCGGCATGACCTGCCAGGCAAGACGCTGCATCCTTATGGAAGAGGACGAGATCGCCGAATACCTCGACGACGCACTCTGCGCTCTTGAATACGCACTTGGCGACAAGTCCACAAAATGGGGCGCGCTCCGCGCAAGGATGGGTCACCCCGATCCCTTCAAGCTCAAATATCTCGAGATCGGTAACGAAAACAACGGCGACGAATACGACCGCCGCTACGAGATCTTCTATAACGCCATCACCGAGCGCTATCCCGAGCTTGTTATAATCGCGAACACGCACGTTGAAAATTCCGGTCTCAAGCTCGACATTGCCGACGAGCATTTCTACAACCGCGTTGAGTGGTTTGCCGAGAATTCTCATTTCTATGATAACTACGACAGACAGGGACCCGATATTTTCGTCGGCGAATACGCCGTCGTTGCAGGCAACATCCGCACGCTTTACGCCGCTGTCGGCGAGGCAATGTTCCTTATCGGGCTTGAACGCAATCAGGATATCGTTAAGCTTGCGTCCTACGCACCGCTTTTCGAAAACGTACACTACGCAGCATGGGAGCCGGACCTTATCGCCTTCGACGGACTTGACAACTATGCTATCCCTTCATATTACGTACAGAGGCTCTTCGGCTCCAACCGCGGTGACAACGTGATTGAAAGCACGCAGGAGTGCGAGCCCGTGTACGCCCCCTATCTCCGCGGCGGTCCCTGCCTTCTCGGCTCCGTTGGCGTAAAGTTCAAGAATCCTCTTTGGAACGGTGAGCCCGTGGGTCCCACCCATGAGATATTCGGCCGCGTTATTGAAAGCGGCGACGGCGCCCTTACCACCGAGATCTCTCTCTCCGAAGAAGAAAAGGCACGCGCCGAAAGATTCGGCATGGCAAATTCCGTTATGATCGTGCTCGGCAGCGACGAGCAGGCACGGGCAGGCGTATTTGAGGCCGAGGTATTCGCCGATGGCGAAAGCGAGCTTGGTATCGGTATGTTCACAACGCCCTACGGAAAGGCACGCAACAGCGCCGACAGCCCCTACAACCTCTTCTCGGTTCAGCCCGTACGCTGGACCGTAAAGGACGGAAAGGCTCTTCTCACGTCCGGCGGCGGCTTCCGCCGTGTTACCCTTGCCGAGGCTGACGTGAACGTTGAAGCAGGCAAGTACCACACCATGCGTCTCGAATCCGACGGCAAGGTGCTCACCGCCATATTCGACGGAGTCACCGTTATGACTGCGGACATTCCTCACTACGATGAAATGCAGTCTGTGGTAACCGACGACGACGAAACCGTCATCATCAAGATCGTAAACATCGCAGACGTCGAGCGCGACGTTGAGATCACACTGGACTGCCCCGTTGAATCGGGCTACGCCGCATCTGTTATTTCCGGTCTGCCCACAGACAAGAACACCATGGAGTATCCCGAGGCAGTCGTCGAGCGTCATATGGAGCTTGAGGGTGCGGGCAAGGCATTCACTCACAAGGTGCCTGCATACTCCGTAAGTGTGCTCAAGCTGAAAAAGCAGGGGTAAGAGACTGTGAAAAAGACCTATCCTTCAAATATTTATAAGGAGCTTCCGAATAATTATCTTGAGCCATGCGAAAAGGCCGGCAGGATCGTTTCCTTTGAGTATAAGGCAAAGACCGTTGACAAGAGAGCTCTCGTGTATCTGCCCTACGGCTACGATGCCGCCAAAAGATATAACGTTTTATATCTGCTCCACGGCGGAGCCGACAACGAGACCTGGTATTTCCGCGGCGAGGGCGAGAATTCTCCGCTGAAAAACGTACTTGACAATATGTTTGAAAGCGGTGAGTGTGAGCCCTGCATCGTGGTCACGCCCACCTATATGAGCCCCGGTGCAAACGCATTTTCCGTTTCCTCCGTTTTCTACAAAGAGCTCAGGGACTGTCTTATCCCCGCTTTTGAATCCGCTTACCTCACCTATGCAAAATCCGTTACCCCCGAGGGCATCGAGGCCTCCCGCCGCCACCGTGCGTACGGCGGATATTCGCTGGGCGCACTTTCCACCTGGGGTGTATTTGAAAACTGTCTTTCCGAGGTTGCGTACTACTTGCCTATGTCCGGCGACTGCTGGAATGCACCGGGCGGACAGCAGGGCGGAGGAGAAGCGAAAGCAGAGTATCTTGAGAATATCGTCAGAGGCTGGGGCTTGAAAAGAGATGACTTTTTCATATATGCAGGCTGCGGAGGACCGGAGGATATCGCCTATCCGCATATGGCACCTCAGCTTGAGGCCATGGCCAAAAGGCGCGATACCTTCCGCTTTGCCGAAAGCTTTAACGACGGAAACTTCTACTATTTCCAATGCGACAGCGGCCACACCATGATGACAGGCATCAAATCGGTCTATAACGGACTCCCCACGTTTTTCGGTTAAGGAGCAGCATGAGACTTCACCATTACATTCTGCGGCTTTATAACGTTCATAAGAAAGTCAGCTTCGCAAAATTCGCAGATCTTTCTCTTTCTCAGGGTCAGCCCAAAATAATCGAGATCCTTCTCTATAACGACGGATGCGCGCAAAAGGACCTTGCGGAGGCCTGCGAGCTCAAGGCGGCCACTATGTCGTGTCTTTTGAAAAAGATGGAGGGAGACGGGCTTATATACCGCAAGCCCGAGACCCTGAAGTCCGGCGTTCACATTATCCGCGTTTATCTCACGGACGAAGGCAAAAGGCTGGCAGGACGCATTCTCGAATGCGTCGACGGCGTGGAGGAGCAGTGCTTTTCCGGCTTTTCGGCCGAGGAAAAGGCCGCGTTCATTTCGTATCTTGACAGGATATATGCAAATCTGAAAAAGACATAGCCGGCAGCAAGTCAAAAAAGCCCCGATCATTCGGGGCTTTTTTCATTCGGCAAGAGACCGTATACGGCAGCAGAGGCGCCTCCCCGATGCGCATTATCTCTCCATATTTATTCATAAGAGAGTGAGAAATTATTCATTTACCCTTGACAACCGAAATCAATGAGACTATAATAAAGGCAACTTTTTTAAGAAAAGAAGTGCGTGACTTATGAGAAACAATTTTTACGCATACGGCTTTTATTACTTTTACTTTTTCTTTACCGCTGAGAGAACGTAAGAGTAGATTCCGTTGCACAAAAATATTTTCTGTCGGAAGTATTTGAATAATCCCCTGTTATCATCGGATTTTGCGAGGAATTTGCTTGCAAGTCCGTTTTTTTATTTTTAAAAATAAATCTCACCTTCACCGAAAGGAATAATTATTATGATCGTTGTACTTAAGCCTAACGGAGACGAGCTCCAGATACAGAACCTTATAGAATGGATAAAGGAACAGAACGTTGACGTTCACGTTTCCGAGGGCAGCCATCAGACCGTTCTCGGCCTCGTTGGCGACACCTCCAGGATCGACGGCGAGCTTATTTCCTCTCTCGCTATCGTAGACAGCGTCAAGCGCATCTCCGAGCCCTTCAAGAGCGCAAACAGAAAGTTCCACCCCGACGACACCGTGGTGGACGTGAACGGCATCAAAATAGGAAGCGGAAACTTTGCAATTATTGCAGGTCCCTGCTCCGTTGAAAGCGAAGCGCAGATACTTGAGGTGGCAACGAAGGTGAAGGCGAGCGGTGCACATCTGCTCCGCGGCGGTGCCTTCAAGCCCCGCACCTCGCCCTACGATTTCCAGGGCCTCAAGGCAGAGGGCATCGAGCTCCTTCTTGAAGCCAAGAAGGAAACGGGAATGCCCATCGTTACCGAGATCATGGACGCAAAGTACCTTCCCCTTTTCGAGGATGTGGACGTTATCCAGGTGGGCGCGCGCAACATGCAGAATTTTGAGCTTCTGAAGGAGCTGGGAAAGACGAGAAAGCCCATTCTTCTGAAAAACGGCATCGCAAGCACCCTTAAGGAGCTTTTGATGAGCGCGGAATACATTATGGCAGGCGGCAACGAGAACGTTATCCTTTGCCAGCGCGGCATCCGCACCTACGAGACCTACACGAGAAACACTCTCGACCTTTCCTCCGTGCCCATGCTCAAGGAGCTGACACATCTGCCCGTTATCGTTGACCCCAGCCACGCCTGCGGCGTTTCAAGGCTCGTTAAGCCCATGGCAATGGCAGCGGCTGCCGCAGGTGCGGACGGTCTTATGATCGAGGTGCACAACGACCCGCCCCGCGCCCTTTGCGACGGCGCACAGTCTCTCACTCCCGAGCAGTTCGACGACGTTGCACGCCGAGTAAATGAGATACTCAAGGTAGTTAAGGCATAAATCAAGAAAAAGCGAGGATCACGGCTATGAATGTGGGAATCGTGGGTCTCGGACTCATCGGCGGTTCCTTCGCCAAGGCGCTGTCGCAGAGCGGCAGCCACACCGTATACGCATACGATATCGACAAAACGACACTTCATTACGCTATGATGACGGGCGCTGTGGCAAAGGAGCTCAGCAACTGCAACATCGGCGAATGCGAATATATCATCATTTCCCTTTACCCGCAGGCCACCCTTTCCTATCTCCGCGAAAATGCGCCGAGGATAAGCAAGGATACCGTTATAATCGATACGGCGGGAACGAAGCGCAGCATCTGCGAGGCAGGCTTTGCGCTGGCAGAGGAATACGGCTTCACCTTTCTGGGCGGTCACCCTATGGCGGGCACACAGTTTTCGGGCTTCAAGCACGCAAGGGACACCCTTTTCAATAACGCCGTTATGGTGGTCACACCCAAGCCCGGCGAGGACATCAGGCTCCTTGACCGCGTGAAGTCCCTGATGCTGGACTGCGGATTTGCAAAGATCAACGTGACGGACCCCGACACTCACGACGAGCTCATTGCCTTCACCTCCCAGCTGGCGCACGTTGTGTCCAATGCATACGTAAAAAGCCCCTCGGCTCTGTCGCACAGGAATTTCTCTGCGGGAAGCTACCGCGACCTGACGAGGGTCGCCCGTCTCAACGAGGATATGTGGACGGACCTCTTCCTCGACAATAAGGACAATCTGCTCCGCGAGCTTGATATCATCATAAACAACCTCGGCAAGTATCGGGATGCCATTGAAAGCTCCGACGCCGAGGCACTCAGATCTCTTCTGCGCGAGGGCAGAGAGATAAAAGAAAGGACCCTTTACGGTGAAAAGAATCAGAGTAAAAACGTCACGTGAATATTCCGTTATCGTTGGCGCAGGCACGGTCGAGATGCTCTCTTGCGAGCTGAAGGAAACGCTGAAGGCCTCCCGTCTTCTGATCGTCACCGACGGTAACGTTGCCCCTCTCCATCTTGAAAAGCTCGTCTCACTCCTTGACGGATACGAGGTCCACACCGTCGTTCTTCCGAGCGGAGAGGAGCATAAGAATCTCGATTCCATCGTATCCGTGCTGACGCGCATGAAGGAATGCTCCTTCGACAGAGACGACGCAGTTATCGCCCTCGGCGGCGGTGTTGTGGGCGATATGGCGGCCTTTTCCGCCTCCATTTACATGCGCGGCATAGATTTTGTGAACATCCCCACCATACTTCTTTCTCAGGTGGATTCCTCCGTTGGCGGGAAGACGGGCATTGACTTTCTCGGCGCGAAAAACGCCGTGGGCAGCTTTTATCAGCCCCGTCTCGTTATCTGCGACACCTCCCATCTCAGCACACTCACCCCCGGGATATTCAGGGACGGCTGTGCCGAGGTTATCAAATACGCCTTTATCGGCGACCCTGAGCTTCTTGACGTTATCGACGGCGGCATCGGCAGCAACGTAGAGGAGATCGTTTACCGCTGCGTGTCCGATAAAGACCGCGTCGTTTCCGCCGACGAATTCGACCGCGGAGAGCGGGCGCTTCTCAATTTCGGCCACACCGTTGGTCACGCGGTGGAAAGCCTCAGCGGCTACACCGTCAGCCACGGAAGCGCGGTTGCCATCGGCATGAGCGTTATCACCCTCGGATGCGAGAAAAAAGGCATCTGCCCCGAGGGCGTTTACGATAGGCTTACCGCCACCCTCCGTGCAAACGGACTTCCCACAACGACCGATATGACGGCGGATGCCCTCATTGAAGCTATCAGAAACGATAAGAAAAAAAGCGGCGACGCCATCACCGTTATCGTGCCCACGGCGCTTTGCCGCTGTGAGACGAGAAGGATGACCTTCACCGAGCTATACGGCATCATCCTGGAGGGGCTCAGATGAAAATAGCTGTCCACCCCTCAAGGCTTTCGGGCATCATCCCCGGAATCGCATCAAAATCGGTGCTTCACAGGCTCCTGCTCTCGGCGGCTTTGTCACGCGGGGAGACCGTTATTGAGTCTGTCACAATGTCGAAGGACATATATGCCACCATCAGTGCCGTGTCAGGCCTCGGCAAGGCCGTTGAGGTCAAAGACGGCTCCCTTCGGGTCTATGACGCGGCAAGCGCCGACACCGTAAACGTAAACGAAAGCGGCTCCACCTTCAGGTTCATCCTGCCCGTTGCCGCCGCATCTGCCAAAGGCAGAACCGTCAGCATCGACGGCTCCGCTTATCTTGCATCCCGCCCCATCTCCCCCCTTTACGAGGAGCTGACGGCGCACGGAGCCATTATCTCCGAAAAGGGCAGATTCCCCATGACTGTCGGCGGCTGCCTCGAACCGGGCGTTTACCGCCTGCCCGGCAACGTTTCCAGCCAGTTCGTTTCGGGACTTCTGCTTGCGCTGCCCCTTTGCAG
This sequence comes from Eubacteriales bacterium, assembly GCA_045586225.1. Lineage (GTDB taxonomy): Bacteria > Bacillota > Clostridia > Oscillospirales > CAG-272 > DTU064. Next base: position 11,131 of record JAZMZX010000090.1, on the reverse strand, counting down.
CGGCGAAAGCCGCATCATCATTGAGGGGAAGCTTCAGTCGAAGCCCTACGTTGATATAACCGTTGAATGTCTCCGCGCATTCGGCATAAGCGTCACCGAGACCGACGACGGATACACAGTTCCCGGCGGACAGAGCTTCGTTTCACCCGGAGCTGTGAAATGCGAGGCAGACTATTCAAACGCCGCGTTTTTCCTGACGGCAGGTGCCCTCTCCTCCACGCCCGTGGGCGTGTCGGGACTGAAGGACACAACCACTCAGGGAGACTCCCGCATCGTGGAGCTGCTGACCCGCTTCGGTGCACGGCTCACCCGTGACGGCGATGCCGTTGCCTTTGAAAAAGGCAGCCTTACCGCCGCGCACGTTGATGCCACGGATATTCCCGATCTTGTTCCCATCGTTTCCCTTCTCGCTTCCGTTTCAGAGGGTATCACCCAAATAACGGGCGCCGAGCGCCTGCGCTTCAAGGAAAGCGACAGGATCCGCTCCGTGTCGGAGCTTCTCGCAGCCCTTGGCGGCGACGTTTCCGAAACGGACGGCGGCCTTGTGATCAGAGGCGTTCCCTCACTTAAAGGCGGCGAGGTATCGTCCCACAACGATCACCGCATCGTTATGACGGCGGCGATCGCCTCCCTCGTTTCAGAAAACGACGTTATAATAAACGGTGCCGAAGCCGTGAGCAAGTCGTATCCCACGTTTTTCCGCGACTTTGCCGCCCTCGGCGGTCGCTACACCGTTATCGAAGAATAAATTATTATCCGGAGCTGTTATGTCAAGCTACAAAGGAAAGAGCTTAACGCTCACAATATTCGGTCAATCCCATTCCGAGGCAATAGGGATCACTGTGGACGGTCTGCCCGCAGGCATCCCCATCGACGAAGAGCGCATCGCGGCTTTTATGCGGCGCCGCGCCCCCTCGGGAGCAGTATACTCCACTGCCCGCAGCGAGGCTGACGTTCCCGCTTTCGTCAGCGGTGTTTTTAACGGGGTGACCACAGGGGCCGCCGTTACGGCCGTCATTTACAATAAGGATCAAAAAAGCCGCGACTATTCCGCCCTTTATAACACCCCCCGTCCCGGCCACGCAGATTACACCGCAAGGGTGAAATACGGCGGCGCCGAGGACCACAGAGGCGGCGGCGCCTTCTCCGGAAGGATGACGGCTCCCCTCTGCATTATGGGTGCCATAGCCAAGGGCTTTCTTGAAAGCCGCGGTGTCACCGTGGGCTCCCACATCCTTTCCGTGGGCGGTGTGAAGGACGACAGCTTCGACACCGTTTCCCTTACGGAAGATGATCTGAAGCTTCCCGCATCAAAGCCCTTTGGCGTTATAAACGACGAAAAGGGCGCGCTTATGCTTGAAAGAATAGCAAGGGCGAAATCGGAGCTCGATTCCGTTGGCGGCGTTATCGAATGTGCCGCCGTGGGCGTGCCTGCAGGGCTTGGCGGCGAAATATTCGACGGCATTGAGGCTGCTGTGGCAAGGCTCGTTTTCTCCGTGCCTGCCGTGAAGGGCTTCGAGATAGGAAGCGGATTTTCCGCCTCCGAGGTGTGCGGCTCCGAAAACAACGACGAATTTTACTATAGCGGCGACGAGGTAAAGACCCGCACGAACAATCATGGCGGTATTCTCGGCGGCATAACAAGCGGAATGCCCATTTCCATCCGCGCCGCGATAAAGCCCACCCCCTCCATCGGCAAGCCTCAGCACACCGTGGATCTTGCCGCCCGAAAGGACACAACGGTCACCGTTGGCGGCCGCCACGATGCCTGCATCGTGCCGCGGGCACTTCCCGTTATCGAATCGTGCCTTATGATCGCCATAATGGACGAAATGCTCTGATGCGGTCTATATAATCAACCATAATTTCAAGGAGTGATATAAAAATGAGCATGGACGAATACAGAAAAAGAATAAACGAGATCGACGAGGCTATCGTTAAGCTTTACGTTGAAAGAATGGATACCGTTAAGGCTATCGGCGAATATAAAAAGGAAAACAATCTTCCCGTGCGCGATCCCGTCCGCGAGCAGAAGCTGCTCGAGCGTATAAGAGAACTTGCCGGTGAGGAATACGAAAGCAACGTTGATTCCCTTTATTCCCTCATTCTCGATATATCCCGTTCCTATCAGACGCGGATCGTGTCTGCCCCCTCAAAGCTTGCGGAGCTTATGGACGACGCCGTTAAGAACACCGAGAACCTTTTCCCCGAAAAGGCCACCGTTGCCTGCCAGGGCACCGCGGGCGCATATTCCCAGACGGCTGCGGAAAAAATGTTCCGCCGCCCCTCCGTTATGTTCCTTTCCTCCTTCGAAAGCGTTTTCTCCGCTGTGGACAAGGGACTTTGCCGCTTCGGCGTTCTTCCCCTTGAAAATTCCACCGCAGGCTCCGTAAATCAGATATACGACCTTATGGCGAGGTATAATTTCTCCATCGTGCGCACCGCACGCGTTCAGGTGTCTCACACCCTTCTGGCTAACAGAGGCAGCGACATTTCCGGCATCAGCGAGATCTACTCCCACGAGCAGGCGATATCTCAGTGCAGTGAATTCCTCTCCTCCCTCCACGGCGTCAAGGTGATCCCCTGCGAGAACACCGCCGTTGCCGCACGCAAGGTGGCACAGTCCGGCAGAACGGACGTTGCAGCCATTGCCGCAAAGGAATGCGCAGAGCTTTACGGACTTTCCGTGCTCCGCGACAGGATCAGCAACGAAAAGGATAATTACACCCGCTTCATCTGTATCTCCAAGAAGCTTGAGATCTATCCCGGCGCCGACAAAACAAGTATCATGATGGTGCTCCCCCACAGATCCGGCTCCCTTTACAAGGTCCTTTCCCGTCTTTACGTTCACGGCATCAACTTAAATAAGCTTGAGAGCCGTCCCATCCCGGACCGCAACTTCGAATTCATGTTCTATTTCGATATAGACGAGTCCATCTACTCCCCCTCCCTGAAGGCGCTCTTATCCGACCTTGAGCGCGAGGCTCAGGAATTCAGATATCTGGGCAGCTATTCCGAGATCGTCTGACAACTATTCCGAAAGGCAAGATCATTATTATGAAATGCGGTCTCCTGGGCAGAAAGCTGGGGCACAGCTATTCTCCTCAAATACACCGATACCTGGGCGATTATAAGTACACCCTCATTGAGCGCGAGCCCGACGAGCTGGACGCATTTTTCGCCGAACGTGATTTCGACGCCATAAACGTGACGATCCCCTATAAGGAGGACGTTATGAAATACTGCGCCGAAATAGACGAAAAAGCCCTCGCTGTGGGCTCCGTGAACACTATCGTAAACGAAAACGGCAGGCTTCACGGATACAACACAGACTATTTCGGCTTCCGTGCAACGCTTACGGGTCTTATCGACGTGCGGGGCAAGAAGGTGCTTATTCTCGGAAGCGGCGGCTCCTCAAAAACCGCCACCGCCGTTATAAAGGACCTTGGCGGCACTCCCGTTATCATTTCAAGGCGCGGTGAGAATAACTACGAAAACATAAGTCGTCACCACGCCGACACCGCTCTTATCGTTAACACCACCCCCGTGGGCATGTTTCCGGAGAATCTGCAGTCTCCCATATGCCTCGACGATTTTTCGGGAGTGGAGGCTGTGATCGATATAATCTACAATCCTGCGAAAACGAAGCTCCTGCTTGACGCGGAGCGCCTCGGCATCAAATACAGAAACGGTCTTTATATGCTTGTGGCGCAGGCAAAGCAGGCCTCCGAATATTTCACAAAGAGCAGGATCGACGATTCCATTATCGAAGCTATCCTCAGAAATATCCGCCGCGAGCTTATAAATCTGGTGCTTGTGGGCATGCCCGGCTGCGGCAAGTCGACCCTCGGCGCATACGTTGCCAAGGCTCTCGGCAGGAGGTTCGTTGATATGGATGACGAGGTCACCCGTCGGGAGGGGCGCACCCCCGCCGCCATCATCAGGGCGGAGGGCGAGGCTGCCTTCCGCAAATGCGAATCAAGGGCGCTCTCTGAGGTGTGCAAGCATTCATCTCTCGTTATCGCCACGGGCGGCGGCGCCGTTACCGTTGATGAAAATTTCAATACGATAAGGCAGAATGCAGTGGTTTTGTGGCTCATGCGTGACCTTTCCCTTCTCCCCACTAAAAACCGTCCCCTCTCCGAGGGTGAGAATTCCGTCTACGCCCTTTACGAAAGGCGAAAAGACGCGTACGCGCGCTTTTCCGATGCTTCTCTTCCGAACACGGGAAGCGTGGAAAAAACGGCCGAGGCGGCAATCTCCCTTTTCGATTCACTGCTTTAACGGCAGAAAGGAGCCCTGAAAATGAAAAAAGTACTCGTTATAAACGGACCAAATCTTAACCTTCTTGGGCTGCGTGAGCCCGACATATACGGCAAGGAAAGCTTCGCTTCCCTTCTTGAGTTCATCAAGGAAAGTGCCTGCGAGCTTGGTCTTTCCGTTATCTGCTATCAGTCGAATCACGAGGGTGCAATCGTGGACACCATTCAGGGTGCGTACGGAAATTTCGACGCCATCCTCATCAATCCCGCGGCATACACGCACACAAGCGTTGCGATACTCGATGCGCTGAAGGCTGTGGGCATCCCCACGGTGGAGGTTCACCTCTCCGACATCAACTCCCGCGAGGAGTTCAGGCGCTTCTCTTACGTTTCTCTCGTTGCCGTGAAGACCATCTGCGGCAAGGGCTTCGGCGGATACCGCGAGGCGCTGGAATATATCGCAAATATGTGAAAAGCAAAAAATATCCCTTAAAAGCAAGCGCTTTTAAGGGATGTTTGCATTTGTCTATATCAAAAGCTCCGTCTCAGCTCCACCACCCGTCCGATCACGCGCAGGGGCAGTTCATCCACCTCTTTATTCGTGTAATACATAGGCTCGTAGGCGGGGTTGTTAGGCAACAGCCAAACTCCGTTAGGCTCTTTTCTCAGCTTTTTGCAGGTGGCTTCCCCGTCTCCAACCATAACGACCACGGTATCACCGGTATCTGCATCGGGCTGCAGCCTCACTATCACCACGTCGCCGCTGCATATCACGGGCATCATGCTGTCGCCCTTGACGGAAAGCGCGATAAACTTACCCGTTGCCGCAAGCTCGGGAGATATCTCCTCGTATCCAGTCACGTCTTCGATGGCATCAATGGGGATACCTGCAGGCACGGTGCCGAGCACACTGATGCGCACCGCACGGGGACCTTGAGCGCCGCCTCCGAGAAGCTCGTCTGCGGTGATGCCAAAATAATCCGCGATCATGGAAAGCCTTCCCGCCGAGCACGATTTTGCTCTGCCGGATTTCATCTCCGTGAAAAAGTTTTTCGAAAAGCCCAGCTCCCGCGCAAGCGCCGCGGGCTTGATCCCTCTTTTGTCGCACAGAATTTTTATCTTTTCGTAAAGCTCCACTTCCGATCTCCTCCATATGCACACATTCCACTTGACAATCACAATATTTTGTGATATAATATAGTAACGCCGCAATCAGAACTGTGCTATTTGTTTCACAGCCTCATTTTAGCACAATTTTATGTGATATTCAACACAAAAATGTACAAGGAGGTAACAAATATAACAGTCTTTACAGATCACACGATAAAATTCACGTTTCCGATCCCCATTGACAGAATGAAGGCCGCTGTCACGCTTTCCCAGAACGGCTCCGTCGTTCTGGAGTACACGGATGAGAGCCCTTGTCTGTCGAAGCTCGAAAACGAGCTCACACTCAGCCTCACCCCCACAGACACGGGCAAATTCTCCCCCGCCGGTCCCAACGCCTTTGCGGTGGCACAGATCAATCTTCTCTACGAGGGCGTGCGCCATGCCACGCGCCCCGTCCGCATTCCCGTTTACTCGAATCTTAAGGCGGAGGTGATGGAATGATCGGCACCGACATCATCAACGTCACCTTCGACGAGGACGATATTTTCGGAATGGAGTTCACCGAGCTGCAGAAGATCCTTATCCGCGCAGGAAAGGACTGCACTCACAAGTGGAACGGCACCGAGCTTACCGTCACCAGCGCTTCGGGCACCAGCTCCGCCGACCTGAAGGGCGCCCCCGGTGTGGGCATCGCAAGCTTTGAAATGGAATTCTATGCCTCGGATGCAGACACGTATCTTGTTGGCGGTCAGTGGAGCTCAAACATTCCCGACGCGGAATCGGGTAAATATCTGTGGGTCCGCTACATGATCCTTTACGAGGATGACAGGATCGAATACAGTCATCCCGCGCGAAGTCCCATATGGGAAAGCGTCAATGCTATACCCTCCGCCCTCAGCGACCACACGTCTGACAGGTCTAACCCCCACATGGTGACTCTCGCACAGCTGGGCGGCCTCGGATACAAGCGACTTCTCAACGCATCGGACGATTTCAACTCCGTGACCGACAACGGAGTTTACGTTTATTCAACCTCAAGCGTGCCGAAAAACGCCCCCTTCGCAAACGCCGCCGTTGTTCTCGTATTCGGTGCGGGCTCCACGTCAACGCAGAAGATCCAGCTTGCGTTCCGCTACGGCGTTGCGGGCTGCTGCAAATTCAGACCGCTTTACAGCAATCAGTGGCTGGAGTGGGCAGAATCCGGATTCGCCATTGAGGACGAAAACACCCCCGGCTCCTTCTACAGGATCTCGGACAATGCGGTGGAATGGGTCAATCCGCCCTTGCTCGACAGCGTTGAATACCGCACGGCAGAGCGATTCCGCGGAGAGCCCGTGTACGTGAAAATGCTGGATATCGGCTCCCTCCCTTCCAACGGAACGAAAACGGTCGCCAGCGGCTGCACCATCAACGAGCTTGTGTCGGTCGACGCCACCACGGTGAACGCAAGCGGAACGAAAAGCGTTATCCCCTTCTTCACAACCTCCGGCACGCTTTATGCCAGATTCCACATAACGAATGCCGGCACCATAGCCGTGACCTCCTTTTCCGACCTTAGCTCATATAAGGCAAAATTCATCCTTAAATACACGAAATGAGGTAAAGAATGAAGGTTATCAAATATGATTACAAGGGTCATCCGGTCACCATGGAATGGAACGAAACAAACGAAAACGTTGCCAAAAACGAAGCCGACGGCGGAGTTTACACCGTTACCGAAGCAAGCGACTGCGACTGCGAGGACCTTATGCAGTAAAAAAAGAGACACGGCACAGCCGTGTCTCTTTCTTTATTTAAGCGTAAGCTTTATTACGGTATCTACGGGGTGCGGCTCGGTGAGAGTCAGCGCGATGCCGCCGTCCTTGGCTGAAACGAGCGCTTCTCCGCCCGTGAGTGCCTCGGCAGAAATAACGTCATCCGCCCTGATGGGAAGCACTGTGCCGTCAAATTTCTCCGCGTCTGTTACGTGAACGTACAGCTCTTTGCCGCGGCTCGTGACGCCGTACACGTGGTCCACGGGCTCGATAGGTCCGCTTCGGGTGCCATACACACTTTCACCGTATTTCTCAAGCCACTCGCCTATTTTAAGGAAGCATTCCGCCTGGTCGGCAGGTATCTCGCCGTCGGGAGTGGGTCCCACGTTAAGAAGAACGTTTCCGCCGCGGGTGAAGGTGTCGACCATTATCTTCAGCACATCCTCCCAGGGGCGCGCCTTTGCGCTTGGTGAGTAGCCCCAGGGTCCGTTCACAACGGTCATACACTTTTCCCAGAGATACGGTCTGATGGCGCCCGTTACGTCTCCGCCGCCTTCCTCTGTCTGAAAGTCGCCGCGAAGTCCGCTTCGCGGATTTATTATCACGTGAGGCTGATATTTTTTCACCATCCTGTTGAGGGATACGGGGTCCCACAGCCAGGCTGCATCAGCATCGCTTCCCTTATGTGCCAGCCAGCCGCCGTCGTACCAGAGGATATCCACCCGTCCGTAATCACGCATGAGCTCCTCCACCTGGCCGTAGCACTGCTTTTTCATAAGAAGGGCGCTTTCAAGCTCCCCTTCGGGATCAAAATATCCGGGGAATCTCCAGTCCATGGGGGAATAATAGATGCCCGTGTAAAGTCCGTTTTTCCGCGCGGCATCGGTGTATTCGCGAATAAAATCCCGCCCTGCAGCCGTTTTCACCGAGGTGAAGCCGCTGTGGCTTGCTTCACTGTCCCAAAGGGCAAAGCCGTCGTGATGGCGCGACGTCATCACGGCATATCTGCATCCCGAGCGCTTTGCAAGCTTCATCCAGCTGTCCGCATCGAATTTGCGCGGCGTGAATCTGTCCGCAAGCTTTCTGTATTCATCCTTCGGTATGCCGTCGTTATACATACACCATTCGCCGGTGCCCACGATGGCATAAAGCCCCCAATGAATGAACATACCGAACCTTGCATCCTGCCACCATTCCGTTTTCTCAGGCGGAAGATTAAGCTCTCCTCCTTCCGGAGAATATGCTTCAGCATTGCTTTTCAGCATTGAAAGAAGCTCCGCCCCCTTAAGCTCATAGCTGTCGTTTCCCATAATATATCCCCCTTCGGTACAGTCCTTATTCCATTATACATTCCGTCATCCGAGAAAACAAGTAATAAAGCAAAACAGACCTGCCGCAGCAGGTCTGTTTTTTTATCCTCATACCACGAGGAAGAATTTGATGATGAAAAGCAGGGAGATAAGATACGTGATAACGGATACTTCCTTTCCCTTGCCGGTGAAGAGCTTGATAACGGTGTACGCGATAAGTCCGAGACCGATACCGTGGCCGATGGAGCCGGAAACGGGCATTGCGATGAGCATGAGGAACACGGGAACAAGCTGGTCGATATCGTCGAAATCAACGTTTCTGAGGCCCTGAAGCATGAGCACACCAACGTAGATAAGTGCTGCGGAGGTTGCTGCTGCGGGGATTATTGCCGCAATGGGAGCAATGAAGATGCAGGCAAGGAACATAAAGCCTGTGGTGAGCGCCGTAAGACCGGTGCGTCCGCCCGCCTCAACGCCGGATGCGGATTCAACGAAGGTGGTGACGGTGGAGGTACCCATGCAAGCACCGGCAACGGTACCGACAGCGTCGGAAATAAGCGCGCCCTTCATGTTGGGCATATTGCCGTTTTCGTCCACCATGCCTGCGCGGCTTGCGGTACCCACAAGGGTGCCGATGGTATCGAACATATCGATAACGCAGAAGGTGATGACGAGCGTGATAATGGTGAACCAGCCGATCTCAATAAAGCCTGCAAAATTGAACTTGAAGAGGGTCACCTCAAACATATCCTTAAAGGGAGGAATGAAGGATGCTGCTGCAAGGGATGCAAAGGGATTCGTGTCGAGGAAAATGAATTCAGCCGCCCAGTAAACGATGGAGGCGATGAGCATTCCGAAAAGAACGGAGCCCTTGACGCCGCGCTTTGAAAGAATGATAATGGCAAAGAGGCCGATGAACATGGTGGCAACGCTGATGATCATGGTGGTGTATCCCATCTTGCCCATCTGATCGTAGATGACCTTGGGCGTGAGCGCGCCGAAGAAGTCCTTCATCACGTAGTAGGGACCGCCATCCTCGGTGTATAGGCTTACGTTGGAGCCGAAGCCGATGTTCATAAGCATAAGTCCGATGGCGGGCGAAATGCCGAGACGGATGCCAAGCGGTATCGCCTCAACGATCTTTTCACGAACGTTGATAATGGAGAGAAGTATGAATAAGATACCTTCTATAAGTATGATGATAAGCGCCGAGTTGAAAGAATCAACGTAGCTCATACCGGTGATGCCCACGATGTTGGCAACAACAACGGCGAAGAAGCTGTTGAGTCCCATACCGGGAGCAAGAGCGAAGGGTTTATTTGCGATAAACGCCATCGCGAGCATTGCAACAGCGGAAGCAACGCAGGTCGCAACGAATACGCCGTTCCAAAGAGCCGTGAGATCTTCACTGCCGTCCACGCCGTACTTGAAGTTAGTGAGAATGTTGGGATTCAGCGCAATGATGTACGCCATCGTCATAAACGTGGTGAGACCTGCAAGGATCTCTGTTTTTACGGAAGTTCCGTTTTCCTTGAGCTTGAACAGTTTGTTCATGTTCATCCCCCTTTATTTTTTTGGAAACAATTACGCTACATATTATACCACAAGGGAGCCGTCTTTGCATCTCTATTTTTCGTTTTATTTCGATTTTTCGGAGATGAAGTTATCACGTCTGCGATGATGCCCCACACACGTAGAAGCGGTACCCGGCGCGTGATTTCATTCTTTCATTGTAAAAAAAAAAGTCCACACAAGGTGGACTTTTTGTTTTTACGGAGAAGGAGAGATTTGGGTCTTCGACCACATCGGATTCATAGTCGCCTCTCTCCCTTTCGGTCGCGATGCTCCTTGAATCCTCACTCGCTTTTGTTCGCTCCTCCCGCCACCGGCGGCGCTCACAACGCTCCCTCTCGCGCGGTACCCGGCGCGAGATTTCATTCTTTCATTGTAAAAACAAAAAAGTCCACACAAAGGCAGGTTCTCATAAGGAAGTTTGCTTGTATGGCATAGACTTGCTTCGCAGCAAACAAATAAGTAACCCCAACAGATTTTTAAAAGTCTGTTGGGGTTTTCGCAATATTGATTTGGCAAACTATTTTATTAAACCTTTCAAAAAGTGTTTATTCCATTTTCTTCGGTAAAAGGATATTTCAAGAGCAATTCGCTTTTTACTATGCTTATTTCCATCAGCAAGAATAACAGGTATATTATGCAGGGCGTCTTTTAAATCGTAAATTCTATCTGCATTGGGTTCTTTTAAGCAATTTAATAACTCTTCAAACATAACTGAAAGAATTTGATATGCAAAATCATCTTTTATAATTTTGACACCATATGTATAAACATTTTTCGTATATATCCATTGCCACTCTTCATATTCTTTTAGCTCATTGACATCGGACAAAATATTACGTATAGTATTCATCTCAACTACGTTATCTTTTTGCTTGGTATCAATCACATCTTTGATTGCTTTTGATACGGCATGGTCATATTCCAAACCGTTTGATCGCATCAAAACAATAGACCAATAGATGTCGTAAAAATCATAATTTGTTAGTAACATAGTTGTTTCTTCTCTCCTATCCGTATTTTATATATTCTTGTTTTATCGCCAGTTTCGCCTTTGTATTACAAAGGCACAGGGCAAAGCCCATACCCCTAAAGTGGCGCGCGTCTTAAGGCTCTCCCTTTG
>JAZMZX010000089.1:0-29352 GCA_045586225.1 Eubacteriales bacterium | reverse complement strand
CATGGCTACGATCCGACTTCTTGGTGATAGCTTCAACAATGGATTCGGTGCCGATGCCGAGCATCTTACCAACGAAGGTGATGTGAGCCTTAACGGTAGCCATGGAATCAGCGGTGGGAAGCTTGATGGCAACGATGCCTGCAGCCTCGATAGCGGAAACGTCGATAGCAGCGCCCTCGTCGTAGAGAACTACCTCGGGCTTAGCGGAAACGATTTCGCTTGTAGCGTCAGCGTCAACGCTGTAGGAAGCGGTGATCTTAGCGCCTGCACCAAGCTGTTCGATGATGCTCTTTGCAGCAGGAGAAACGGTGATGATCTTTTCGATCTTTTCGGGAAGCTCAACGGTGGAGCCGTCGGGTGCAGTGAGGGATACTTCCTCGTCCTCATTGCCGTCGCCGATGGGAAGACCGCCCTGATCAGCGGGATCGTCCTCGCCGCAGGAAGTGAGAAGCGCAAATGAGAAGACCATCATGAGCGCCATTAATAATGCAGTAATACGCTTTGCCATATTTTCCTCCAAAAAATACCGTGCGGTATTCATAATTATTGATAATACTATAATATCACTCTTTATTTCCGTAGTCAACAGAATTTCGGCAGAGAGCAATTATTTTATTTCCCTGCGTCCTTCGATTGCGCGGTTCAGGGTGACCTCATCGGCATATTCAAGATTGCCGCCAACGGGCACGCCGTATGCGAGCCGCGAGGTCTTTACGTTGAGGGGCGAAAGCAGACGTGAAAGATACATCGCCGTCGTTTCTCCTTCAACGTTGGGATTGGTCGCAATGATGACCTCCTTTATCTCGCCCTCACCCACGCGCTTCAGAAGAAGGTCTGTGGTCAGGTCGCCGGGGCCGATTCCGGCGAGGGGAGAGATAGCTCCGCCAAGCACGTGATAAAGTCCGTTATATTCGCGCACACGCTCGAATGCGATAACGTCTCTGGAATCCTCCACAACGCAAACGGTGGATCTGTCGCGCTCGGTGTCTCTGCAAACGGAGCAGATCTCGGAATCCGTCATGTTGCCGCAAACGGAGCAAAGGCGCACGTTGCGCTTTGCGTCGAGGATAGCTTCTGCGAAAGCCTCCGCTTCTTCAAGTGAAAGATCGAGCACGGAAAAAGCCATGCGCACAGCAGACTTTTTGCCCACTCCGGGAAGGCGGCGGAATTTTTCGGAAAGTATCTCGATAGGCTCGATGTAAAGGGACATAGCTTAGAAAAGTCCGCCGGGCAGACCAAGTCCGCCGGTGATCTTCTGCATTTCAGCTGCATTCGTGTTTTCAACCTTCTTGATGGCTTCGTTCACAGCAGCGATAATGATGTCGGAAAGGGTCTCGGTATCGTCGGGGTCAACGATCTCGGGGGAAAGCTCAAGGCTGAGAACTTCCTTCTGTCCGTTGATCTTAAGCTTAACGACGCCGCCTCCTGCGGTGATGTCGTATTCGCGGGCGTCAAGGTCTGCCTGAAGAGCAGCCATATCCTCCTGCATCTTCTGTGCCTGACGGATCATCTGATTCATATTGGCGGGACCGCCGCCACCGGGGATTCTTGCTTTCATATTTTATATTTCCTTTCGGGATTGATTAACTTTATCAAAGGTCGTCAAGTGAGACTTGGCTTTTCGTAACGGGTGCGGAGCTTTCCTTTATTGTAAGATCCTTTTCCGTAACGAGGGAATTCTCAAACACCGTGAGAAGATCGGCGAAGAGCTTTTTGTTCTTCGTGCACATATTGTGAGTGAAGGGGTTGGCGCAGAGCACCGTGAAGCCCTCGGATGTTTTGTAGCCGCTGATGAACTGGCGGAATCCGTCGATAAGAGGAGCCTTGTCTGCCGCACGGGAGAGAAGCTCGCCCCAGTAAGGAAGGGGAGTGTCCTCGGCAATCACGGGGGCTGCCTCCTCCGAAGCCTTATTTACGAGTGGGGAGGTCTTTTCCGAAGCCTTTGTATCGGCAGGCTCTTTCTTTGCAGATCTGTTTGCGGCGGGAGCCTCAGCCGCGGAAGGCGCTTCGGTGCGAACGACACCGCCCACGGAAAGAAGCTTTACCGTGTCCTCCAGTGAAGCAATGCGCTTCAAAAGAGCATCGTTGCCGATGTCAAGGGAGGCATCGCACATCCTGATAAGTGCAAGCTCTGCAAGCGTACGCTTGGAGCCGGTGGTTTTCAAAAATGCGGCGGCAGTTTCGTCAAGCAGACGGGACTGATAAAGAAGGTCTGCAACGGTGAATTGCTGAGCGGCTTCTCTCAAAGCCTTTTGCGCGTTTTCGGATATGTCAAGGAAGCGGGAGGGCTCCTTGGTGGTCTTCATAATGAGCATATCTCTGTAAAAGGCAATGAGCTCATCCCAGAAAACAGAAACGTCACGGCCTGCTGCGGAAAGGTCCGCGATTATAGAGAAGATCGAATCGTAGTCTGCCTTTGCGATAGCAACGGCGGTGCTTGCAACCTTGTCGTAGCCAAGTGTACCGAGCACGTCGGAAACAAGCGCTTCGTCGATGGTGGTGTGCCTGCCTGCGCAAAGCTCCAGAAGGGAAATGGCATCGCGCATACCGCCCTCGGAAAGGCGTGCGATCTCGTCAAGAGCGCCCTTCGTGGTTTTAAAGCCCTCGCGCTCGGAGATATACGCAAGGCGTTCTGAAATAACGGGAACGGAGAGACGGCGGAAATCGAATCGCTGGCAGCGGGAGATCACCGTTTCGGGAAGCTTGTGAAGCTCCGTTGTTGCCAGAATGAATATAACGTGGGCAGGCGGCTCCTCAAGCGTTTTGAGAAGAGCATTGAAGGCCGATACGGAAAGCATGTGCACCTCGTCTACGATGTAAACGCGGTACTTAAGCTCAGCGGGAGTGAAGACGACACCGTCGCGGATGTCGCGGATGTGATCAACACCGTTGTTGCTGGCTGCGTCCATTTCGATAACGTCCACGGCGGAGCCGGAAAGGATGGAGCGGCACGCAGCGCATTCATTGCAGGGATTTCCGTTCACGGGGGAAAGACAGTTAACGGCGCGGGACAGTATTTTGGCGCAGGATGTTTTTCCGGTGCCGCGGGGACCCGAGAAAAGATACGCGTGAGAGATCATGCCGTTTGCAGCCTCATACTTCAGCACCGAGGTGACGTGTGTCTGTCCCGATACGTCGTCAAAGCTGACCGAACGCCATTTTCTGTATAACGCAAGATGCATACTGCCTCCGTTCTGCCGCTGTACGGCCGGTTTAAATTCGGACGGTATCCGATAAAAATGGGGCTGCATTCTAAGACCATACACCTTAAAATCGAACAGCCCTTACGCGTGGAAAAAGTGCCGACCGCTCCGGACAGGCGACCCCGCGGCACACCGAATAAACTGCTTAATGCTGCTTGGTTCCCCACCTGACATGGTTCACAGCCTTCGATTGCGCGGGACCCATCCTTCATCACGGCCGCACACAGCGCAAACCGCACAAGAACAGCCCTCAGAAAAGGAATCGACCCCTGCGTATAGCGGATTTCAGGTATAAGGCACCGCTGGCTCCCCGGCTGGTATGGTCTTAGAATACAGCCCACGACATTATAACACAGGCTTTTCTAAAAATCAAGAGCCGTCCGAATATTAAATCAAATGGGTCAATGATGCTTGACAATTATTTTATATCTATTTATAATTGATAGATGATGTATCATTTTTTTGATCGTCAAACGGCTATTCAAAATACTAAACTTGCAGGTTAGATCATGAAAAACAACGTCCTCAGCATTATAAAATCCGAAATGCCGAATATGTCAAAGGGACAGCGCCGTATTTCGGAATATATACTGACACACTACGAAAAGGCGGCGTATATGACCGCCTCCAAGCTGGGAAAGAATTCGGGAGTTTCCGAGTCCACCGTCGTCCGCTTCGCAAACGAGCTGGGCTATGAGGGCTATCCTGAGTTTCTTCACGCGCTCCAGGAGGCAGTGGGCGCAAGGCTTACGGCGGTGCAGAGGATCGAGGTCACAGACGAAAGAATAGGTAATTCAAGCGTTCTTGAGAAGACTCTTCTTTCCGATATCTCAAAGATAAAGGCGACACTTGAAGCAAACGACCGCATCGTTTTCGACAGCGCCATCGACGCCATCATCAACGCGCGCAATGTTTATATAGCCGGAGCCCGCTCCACATCTATGCTCGCCGAGCTTTTGTCTTACAATCTCAATCTTGTTTTTGATAATATCCGTCACGTAAATACCACCTCATCCGGCATGATTTTCGAGCAGATGCTGCGCATCGGAGAGGGTGACGTATTCATAGCGATGACGTTCCCGCGCTATTCAAAGCGTATCGTTAAGGCAGTGGAATTTGCCAAGAACAGCGGCGCTTTCATAATAGCTATCACAGACAGCGAGAATTCCCCCATCGCCTCCCACGCAGATGAGCTTCTTATTGCAAAGAGCGATATGGCGTCTTATATGGATTCGCTCGTTGCACCGCTTTCTCTTATCAATGCGATCATCGTTTCTATCAGCCGCAAGAAAAAGGACGTGCTTGCGGAAACGTTTGAACGTCTTGAACGTGTTTGGGAAGAGCAGGATATTTACGATAAGGCACAGGACAATGTTTGATAATATAAAGGTAGCGGTTATCGGTGCAGGTCCCGCAGGGATGATGGCTGCAGGCACCGCAGCATCCCTCGGCGCCGACGTGACCCTTTTCGAGCGAAACGAAAAGGTGGGCCGCAAGCTTGCCATCACGGGCAAGGGGCGCTGCAATCTGACCAATAACTGCGATATAAACGAATTTTTGCAGAACGTACCGAGAAACCCGCGCTTTCTTTACGCGGCTCTGAACGCCTTTTCTTCCTACGACACAATGGACTTTTTCGAGGAAAGAGGCGTTCCGCTGAAAACGGAGAGGGGAAGAAGAGTTTTTCCCGTTTCCGACAGATCGTACGATATAGTTGATGCACTGCGGAGATACTGTATTTCCGGCGGTGTGAAGATAAAGCGCGCGCACGTCACCGGCCTCGTGATCGAAAACGGGGAAGTGAACGGGATTAGAACCGGCGGCACCGAAGAGAGCTTCGACCGCGTTATCGTTGCATGCGGCGGAAGGTCCTATCCCACAACGGGCTCCGACGGCGATGGATACCGCTTCGCCAAGGAAGCGGGGCTCGGCGTTACCGAGATATATCCCTCCCTCGTGCCGCTGACGGCAGGTGCGCCCTGCGCCGACCTTTCCGGGCTCACCCTCAAAAACGTCACCCTCACGCTCAAGGAAACGGAAAGCGGCAAGGTGGCCTATAAGGAGCAGGGAGAGATGCTTTTCGCTCACTTCGGACTCACGGGTCCTTTGGTGCTTTCGGCATCCGCGCATATGAAAAGAGGCGTTTCCTACACGGCGGCCATCGATTTCAAGCCCGCGCTGGATGAAAAAACTCTCGACACGCGCCTTCTTTCCGACTTTGAAAAATATAAGAACCGTGATATGATAAATGCGACGGTGGATCTTTTGCCCTCTGCGCTTTTGCCGCATATTCTCAGATACGCAGGCATCGGCTACAGTGAAAAATGCCATTCACTCAGCCGCGAAAAGCGTGCAGCCCTTCTTTCGGCGCTGAAATGCTTCGAGATAAAGATCACGGGCACACGCCCCATTGACGAGGCGATCGTCACCGCGGGCGGCGTTGACGTGAAGGAGATCAATCCGAAGACAATGGAATCGAAAAAGGTGGCAGGTCTTTACTTCTGCGGTGAGGTGCTGGACGTTGATGCATACACAGGCGGCTACAATCTCCAGATCGCATTTTCCACGGGACGCGCAGCGGGAACAGCCGCGGCATACTGACGAATTGATTACTTTTATTAAGGAGAATAATTATGAATATAGCTATTGACGGTCCCGGCGGCTCCGGAAAAAGCGTGCTTGCCAAGAATATTGCAAGAAAGCTCGGCCTCGTTTACGTTGACACGGGTGCTCTTTACCGTACCGTGGGTCTCAACGCATACCGCTCCGGAATTGCTAAGGACGATACTGCAGGTATAATCGCATCTCTTTCATCTATCACAGTTGAAATGAAGTATGAAAACGGCTCTCAGCGCGTTATCCTTTCCGGCGAGGACGTGACCGAATACATCAGAACTCCCGAGATCTCCATGTATGCATCTGCAGTTTCTGCGGTGCCCGAGGTCAGAGGCTTCCTCAATGATATCCAGGCAGAGATGGTGCGCCGCGGCGGCGTCGTCATGGACGGACGCGACATCGGCACCGTTATCATGCCCGATGCAGACGTTAAGATTTTCCTTTTCGCAGCTCCAGAAACGAGAGCAGAGCGCAGATACGAGGAGCTCCTTCAGCGCGGCACGAAGGTCACCTACGAGGAGGTCCTTTCCGATATCATCGCCCGCGACACAGCCGACAGCACCCGCGAAACGGCGCCTGCCGTTCCCGCAGCGGATGCAGTGATGCTGGATAATTCCGGATTCGAGGAAAAGGATACGTACGCAGCAGCCGTTCGTATCATAAACGAAAAAACAGGAAGCGATTTTGATGTCAATTTATAAGTTTCTTTATACACTGCTGGCTCCGCTTTTCAGGCTGCTGTACCGCGTTCACGTTCACGGCGCGGAAAACGTGCCGAATGAGGGCGGTGCCGTTATCGCGCCTAACCACACCTCAGCCATGGACTGTGTTATAATTGCCGTCAGCGCGCCGCGACGCGTGTTCTATATGGCAAAGGCTGAGCTTTTTCTGCCCGTTCTCGGAGCCTTCTTCCGGGCCATGGGCGGATTTCCCGTGAAGCGCGCAGAGGGCGACATCGGCGCCATCAAGAAGTCCATCTCGATCATAGAGGGCGGTGACCCCGTTTGTATTTTCCCGCAGGGAACAAGATGCCCCCACGTTGAGCTTGAGGACACAAGAGAGCATCTTAAATCCGGCGTGGGCCTCATTGCCTCGAAGCCCTCGGCCCCGATAGTACCCGTATATATAAAAACGAAGAAAAACAAGGTGGCGCTGTTCCGCCGTACCGACGTATATTTCGGTGCGCCCGTAACGCCTTCGGATTACGGCATCTTTTCCGGCAGAACAAGATACGCCGACACCACGGCAATGGTGTTTGACCACATCTGCTCAATGAAAAACGAAGAAGGCGGGAACTGACGATGAAAATAACTCTTGCAAAGGCTGCCGGATTTTGCTTCGGTGTACAGCGCGCCACAGACACACTTGAAGAGCTCATTAACAAAAATGACGGAAGCATATATACGTACGGCCACATAATCCATAATCCTCAGTATCTTGAGAGCATCAGCAGGCGCGGCGTCGAAACGGTCGGGGCAGACGATATCGACCGCATCGCGGCACTTGCCACGCCTCAGCATCCCGTGTTCGTTATCATCCGTGCCCACGGAATAACCAAGGGCGAGGAGGAGTCGCTTAAAAGAGCAGAGGCGGAGCATCCCGGCTTTCATCTTGTGGACTGCACGTGCCCCTTCGTTTCCAAGGTCCACCGCATTGCGGATGAGAAGACCGACCGTGACACTGTGTTCATTCTCATCGGTTCACGGGAGCATCCGGAGGTGAAGGGTATAATGAGCTGGGCCAGAGGCGAAAGCTATGCTTTTGCCACAGAATCGGAGCTCGATGCGTTTATAAACGGAGTAAATGCCAAAGAATGGATAAACAGGCGCGTTGTGGCAGCCGCGCAGACGACACAAAACATCACAGAATGGAAAAAGTGTTGTGAAAAAATAAAAAAACTATATACAAACGCAATTATTTTTGATACAATATGTAATGTTACGGACAAAAGACAGCGTGAAGCTGAAAGGCTCGCGCCCGAGTCTGACGTCATGATCGTTATCGGAGGCCGTGAAAGCTCGAACACGAAAAAGCTTTACGACGTTTGCCGCAGGCATTGCCCGAGAACGTACATGATAGAAACTGCAAACGATATTCCGTCCGAGATAATCGGTAGTACATATAAAATCGGAATAACCGCCGGAGCATCAACGCCCGACGGCATAATAGAGGAGGTAATTCACAAAATGGCAGAACTCGAAAACAACAAATCCTTTGAGGAACTGCTCGACCAGTCGCTCAAAACTTTAAATACAGGAGATATCGTAACAGGCATCGTTACATCGGTTACCGGAACCGAAGTGCATCTTGACGTTGGCGCAAAAGCTACGGGCATTATTACACTCGACCAGTTCACTGATGACACGACCGCAAAGCTTGCAGACCTTGTTAAGGTCGGCGACGAAGTTAAGGCTTTCGTTATCAAAGTAAGCGATATCGACGGTATTGCAACGCTCTCCAAGAAGCGCGTTGATTCCGATGCATGCTGGTTCGCAATGGCAGAGCTCGAGGCTAACGGCACGATCGTTGAAGGTAAAGTCGTTGAAGCTGTTAAGGGCGGCGTTGTTATGAACGTTAACTCTGTAAGAGTATTCGTTCCCGCATCCCTCTCCGGCGTTCCTAAGGACGGCGACCTCAACACTCTCGTTGGCACGACCCAGAAGGTCAAGCTCAAGGAAGTCAATGCACGTGCAAAGCGCGCATACGGCTCCATCCGCGATGTTGTTCGCGCAGAAAGAAAGGCACGCGAAGATGCATTCTGGTCCACCGCTGAGGTTGGTCAGAAGTATCACGGTACCGTTAAGAATCTCACCGTATACGGCGCGTTCGTAGAGATCGCTCCCGGTATTGAAGGTATGGTTCACCTCTCCGAGCTCTCCTGGAAGCGCGTAAGACAGCCCTCTGACGTAGTTTCCACCGGTGACGAGATCGACGTTTATATCCTCGACCTCAACCGCGAGCGCAAGAGAATCTCTCTCGGCTGCAAGACCGAAGAGACCAATCCCTGGTACGTATTCACTCATAAGTATGCTCTCGGCGATACCGCTTCCGTTAAGGTAGTAAACTTCACCACCTTCGGCGCATTCGCAGAGATCGTTCCCGGACAGGATGGACTTATCCACATCTCCGAGATCAGCGAGCAGCGTATCGCTAAGCCCTCTGACGTTCTTGAACTCGGTCAGACCGTTGACGTTAAGATCATCGCTATCGACGAAGAGAAGCAGAAGGTAAGCCTTTCCATCAAAGCCCTCAATGCAGCTCCCGTAGAAGAAGCTGAATACGAGGAAGAAGAAGCTGACGATTACGGCGACGGTGTTGTTTACTCCACCGACGATCCCGATTCCAGCGTCTACGCTGACGAGGAATAAGTCAGAAAAACAACGGTAAATAAAAGCCGGACACTTTGTGTAGTCCGGCTTTTGCCTACGTTTGGTATATTGTTGCCAAACGTAGAATAAAGGATTAATTTTTTATAACAGCCGTCCCTGCGGGGGCGGTACGGAGAATTTTATGGGAAAAGCTAAAAGAGCAAAGCTCAAAAAAGAGCTTGAAGAGCAGCGCCGTATAGAAGCGGAAGCCAAGCGCCGCGCGGATAAGAAGGAAACGGTAAAGATCTACACAGCTGTTGTCGCTGTTGTTCTCGTCGTTGCGCTTATCGTAGGCTCCATCAGCATTCTCGCTGTTTCCATCAAGAAAACGGGCAACTATCTCAGAGATACCGTTGTCGTTTCCACGGAAAACTTCGAGGTTAACAATGCGATGCTTTCGTACCTCTTTGCGGACAACTTCTATATGCAGAAGTCTTACTACGACTATTACCAGAGCTATTTCGGATTTAACACCTCCAAGTCTCTCAAGAGCCAGAAGTATGGCGACAATATGACCTGGTATGATTATTTCATTGAAAACGCTCTCGATAATGCAGCAAGCATGCTCATCTCCTGCGAGGGCGCACATGCTGAGGGCATTGAGATCGACGATAAGGATATGATCCTCGTTGAAAAAGAGATCACCGCGCTCAAAAACGTTGCCGAAAGCCTCGAAATGAGCCTGGACGATTATCTGTCCGAATACTACGGACTCGGTGTTAAGGAAAACGACGTGCGCGACGCACTGAAGCTTTATTACCTTTCCACCAAGTACTATTACCATCAGCTTGATTCCATCGATGTGACCGATGCTGACATCAAGGCGTACTACGATAAGAACGAAATGGATTTCCTCCGCGTTTCTTATAGAGTTTATACCGTGAGCGCTCTCGTTGAGTCCGGCTCCACGGATGCTGAAAAGCAGGCAGCTTATAAGGATGCTGAAACTGCTGCAAACGCACTTGCAGCGGCAAAGACCGAGGAAGAATTCGAAAAGCTTCTTAAGGATTACCTCACCGACCTTCACAAGCGCGACGGCTCCAAGGATGTGACCCTCGAGGACATCATCAAGGAAGTCGATGCCACCAAGTACGGCAGCGCATCCTATTCCAAGGACGCTGAATACAGCAAGTGGCTCTTTGCTGACGATACCAAGGTAGGCGATACCAAGGTTATCAAGGCAGGCGAAGGCAAGTATGCCGTTTATATGCTCACCTCCGCAAAGGCACGTGAGGAATACGCAACCAAGAACGTTCAGCACATCCTCTTCCTTGAGGACGAATACGAATCCAAGGAAGAATGCAAGAAGGCAGCAGAGGCTATCCTTGCTGAATTCAACGCAACCGATAAGAGCGCAGCAGCGTTCGGCGATCTTGCACTGAAGCACTCCGCTGATACCGGCTCCGTTTACCTTGGCGGTCTTTACGAAAACATCACCAAGGGACAGATGGTAGAGGAATTCGAAGACTGGTGCTTCGATGAAAAGCGCAAGGAAGGCGACCTTGAGATCATTTATACCGAAGCATACGGATACCACATCATGTATTTCGCAGGCGACGGTGATGCAGCCTGGGAGGCAGCAGTACGCGACACTATCGTAGACGAAGAATACGAAGAAATGTCCACTCTTCTTATCGATGCTTACAAGGCAGAGGTAGATGCTTCCGCAGCGAAGAAGGTTCCCGATATCAACTGATAGATATAATATGTACCGATACCCGAAGCTTTTATGGCTTCGGGTATTTTGTTTGTGTTAAAGTTCACAGAAAATTCGGTTATAATTCACAAAAGTGCATACATTCCTTTGTGTATGTATACAAAACTATTGTGCAATGTGAAAAAAATATTTGAAAATTATTGTGGCTATGGTATAATATCAAATATAAATATGTACTTTCAGGAGGACATAAAGATGAAGAGATTTCTG
Source organism: Eubacteriales bacterium (assembly GCA_045586225.1). GTDB lineage: Bacteria > Bacillota > Clostridia > Oscillospirales > CAG-272 > DTU064. The sequence goes on along the minus strand of JAZMZX010000089.1, from coordinate 18,238 downwards.
ATACTTCTTCTCATTCTTTCAATGGTGTTCACTTCTGTTATCGCGTGCAGTGATCCTGCAGACGACACAGGTGACACCGAAGGTCCCGCAGACAGCGGCACACAGGACAGCGGCTCCGCAGAGCTTCCTAACGGAATGGGTGCAGACGGTAAGTATTATACCGACCTCACCGCAGCTGAGCTCCAGCAGTGGTCCGGCACCGAATTCACCGTTAGAACGGTTGAGCTTGGTGAAGCAAGAATCCAGGTAGACTTTGAAGAGATCACCGACGATCCCGTTGACCTTTCTGTATACTACCGTACTGCTTATCTTGAGCAGCAGATGGGCATCGATCTTGTTGATATTATTGATGTTGACTACTATGCAGGCGCAAGCTTCAAGTCCCTCGACTCTCTCGTAACCGCAGGCGACGATTCCTACTATCTCTACAACGTAAGATGTATCGAATCCATCACCGCTTGGTCCAACGGTAATATCTATACCTACGATGAGATCGAATACGTAAACCTCGATAAGGGCTACTGGGCTCAGGACCTTAACCCCGGCCTCACGCTCCTCGATCAGCAGTACATTGCTGTCGGAGCGGCAGACCTTAACGTTTACGACTTTATGTTCACCCTCCTTTTCTCCAAGAAGCTCTTTGAGGACAGAGGTCTTCCGAACGTATACGAGCTCGTAGACAAGGGCGAATGGACTATCGACAAGATGTCCGAGATCATGAAGAACTCCTACTTCGACGAAAACAGCAGTGACACAAGAGACGCATCCGACTATTACGGATACCTTGCAGACAACCGCATGGTTCTTCCTCACTTCCTCGTAGCAAGTGAGGTTCTCTCCGTAACCAAGGATGACAGCGACTATCCTCTTCTTAACTTTGAAGATGAAAAGTTCTACGACGTAATCACCAGAGTATTCGAAGTAATGTGGGATGAAGAAAACTGGTTTGAAAACTTCACCGGCGGCGGTGACGTTCCCGCACAGTGCATCACCATGTTCTCTCAGAATCAGGCTCTCTTCCTCGACTGCTCCTTCAACTACGTTCCCAATCTCCGTTCCATGGAGACTGACTTCGGTATCATTCCTTACCCCAAGTGGGACACCGACCAGGATCAGTACCACTCCAGAGTATCCTATTTCTTCTCTCTCGTTGTTCCGATAACCTGTAAGGATACCGGTCTCACCGGCGCAGTTCTCGAGCTTATGAACTGCTACTCCGCAAACGAAGTTATCCCCGCATACTACGATCAGTCCCTCCAGGGTAAGATCGCCCGCGACGAAGAATCCCAGAAGATGCTTGATATCATCTTCAACAACCGTATTGCTGACCTCGGCGATACCACCTTCTGCGATATCATCCGTGACGGCGTTCTCGCTGGTATGTACGGCGGAAACAACAGAAATATGTCCACTCTCACTCAGAATACCAAGAAGATCAACAAGCAGATCAGCAAGTATCTTGAGGACGTAGGCGCATAAACTACATAAAAGAAAAGGCATCGGTTTTACCGATGCCTTTTTTGCGTAAAAAACCACCGGCAGCGCCGGTGGTTTTTATTATTGAGCTTTAATGCTGAAGCCCCGAAAGCTTACGACTCTCTTACGTAAACGGTCATCTCGCCCTCGCCGCGATTTGCCCAGGCATAATAGGGGATGAACGTGAGACGCGTTTTTTCGATCTTTGGCGGATCTTCGCGGTAAAGGGAGTCGTCTCCGTCGTCGACGGTTGCGGTGCCCTCAGCGTAAATTTCAACGATTCCGCCAAGCTTATCTTCAACGTATGCGGAGGTGAGCTCGGAGGAGCGGGGCAGAGTAAGTCCGAGAATGGGAGCAACGTTGTCTGCCTCCTCAAGGCAGTATACGATAGGTCCGCGGCGAACCGCAACCTTGCCCAGATCCTGACGTACCTGATAGTTTGCATATACGCGGTGCGGCTCTACGGAGAGCATAAGCGTCACCACATCGCCCTCGTTCCACTCACGGTCGATCATAGCGTAGCCGTTATAGAGCTCGGGAGTGATAGCCTCGCCGTTGAGAAGAACGGAATACTTCTTCGCGGAGAACGCGGGGATACGGAGGCCAAGTGCGTATTTGCCCTTACCGGCGGTGATCTTAACGTTGCCGTCAACGGGGTATCCTGTTTCAAACTTGAGGGAAACGGGGCCGTTTTCGGTTTCGAGAGTGGAGTCTGCCGCTGCGTAAAGGTGAGTATATACGGTGTTGCCGTCAACCGTGAACATATACTTGCCGACACTTGTGATCATACGTGCAAGGTTGGGCGGGCAGCAAGCGCATCCGAACCACTTGGGACGAACGGGAAGAACGTGACGGTGCTCAGGATTTCTCTTGCTGGATGCAGGCCATACCTCGAGGGGGTTAACGTAGAAGAAATTCTTGCCGTCCAGAGACATACCTGCAATGCAGGTGTTGTAAAGTGCGGTCTCGAGGGTGTCCGCATAGCGGGAGTCTATCTCCATCTGGAGCATTGCTCTCATGAAGAAGCAAAGAGCGATAGATGCGCAGGTTTCTGCGTAAACAGTGTCGTTGGGAAGGTCATAGTCGAAGGTGAAGCGCTCGCCGGAGTGAGAGGAACCAACGCCGCCGGTAACGTACATTCTCTTGTGGATGAGGTTTTCGAAGAGATTCTTGCATGCGGTGAGAAGGGTTTCGTCGCCGGTCTCGCGTGCAACGTCTGCCATACCTGTTGCAAGGTAGAGGGCGCGTACGCTGTGTCCTTCAAGAGCCTCCTGCTCACGTACGGGCTTGTGCCACTGTGCGTAGTCGCCCGGATCGCGCCAGTTGCCGCGGCGGCGGGGACGGGAAGCATTCGCTTCGCGCTTTTCAGCTTCGATATCGAAGAAGCGGGGCTCCTTTGCGCGCTCGTCGATGAAATACTTGGCAAGTTTCAGCATAACGGGATCCTTGGTGGCGTGATACATGGAAACGAGCGCAAGCTCGATCTCCTCGTGTCCGGGATAGCCGTGAAGCTTTCCTTCTTCAGCGCCGATAACGGAATCGATATGATGTGCCATGCGAGACATAATATCAAGAAGCTCGCGCTTGCCCGTTGCATAATAGTAAGCGGTAGCCGCTTCCATCATGTGGCCGGCGCAGTAGAGCTCGTGATTGTCGCGAAGATTTGTCCAGCGGCGTCCGGGCTCCTTAACGGTGTAATACGTGTTAACGTATCCGTCAGGCTGCTGAGCTCTGCCAACGAGAGCGATGGCGTCGTCTGCAATGGCTTCAAGCTCGGGATCGGGCTTGGTCATGAGGGAATATGCAACAGCCTCAAGCCATTTTGCAAGGTCACTGTCCTGGAAAACACAGCCGTAGAATTCGCCTTCTGCCTCGCCTGCTGCAATCTTGAAATTCTCGATGCAATGGCTGGGTGCGGCGCCTTCAACGCGGTCGTTCAGGGTCTCCCACTGATAGGGGATAACGTTGTCTCTGACCAGGTCCATAAGGCGGCCGAGAAAGCTGTTTTTGTGGATCTTGATCTCTTTGATATCGGGGACGTTATAATTCTTCATAATCATCGCTCCTTCTGAAAATTGAATCTGAAGCATCAGTTCAAGGCAATGTTATCATATTAACAGCAGTTTTGCAATAATATTTTGTGAAAAAAAGCTAAAGATTCCGCAGATGCGTTTGTGTGCTGCGCACCGCACAAAACTCTTTACAAAATACATAATGTGTGGTAAAATAATACGAATGTATATTTGGAGGACACCGAATTGATTATAGCACTTGAAGAAGCTAAGTATAAGCTTTTGAATATGAAGGAGCCTGTTGCAGATCTGGGCTCCGCACTCAGAATAGATGAAACCAACCGGAAGATAGAAGAGCTCGAAAAGCTCACGTATGCTGAAAATTTTTGGTCCGATTCCGAGAATTCCAGCAAGATCTTAAAGGAGATCAAGCAGCTTAAGGACAAGTCCGAGGCATACGCAAATCTCGTGACACGTCTTGACGACGCCATAATGATGGCTGAAATGGCGATCGAGGAAAACGACGAATCTATGATCGATGAGATCAAGGGTGAGGCAGAATACATCGAAAAGGCCGAGTCCGATATGAGGATCGCGGTTCTGCTTTCCGGCGAATACGATGCGAACAACGCAATCGTTTCCTTCCATCCCGGCGCCGGCGGCACCGAGGCACAGGACTGGGCACTTATGCTTTACCGTATGTACACCCGTTGGGGTGAGCGTCACGGCTATAACGTCAAGCTTATCGACTGGCTTGACGGAGAAGAGGCAGGCCTTAAGAGCGCGACCATCATGATCGAAGGACTCAATGCATACGGCTACCTTAAGAGTGAAAACGGTGTGCACCGTCTCGTGCGCGTTTCCCCCTTCGACTCCTCCGGAAGACGTCACACCTCCTTTGCTTCCGTTGAGGTAATGCCCGAGTTCAACGACGACAATTCCATCGAGATCAGCGAATCCGATATTGAAGTCACCACCCACAAATCCAGCGGTGCGGGCGGACAGCACGTTAATAAAACCGAATCCGCCGTCAGAATCGTTCATAAGCCCACAGGCATCGTTGTCGGCTGTCAGACAGAAAGAAGCCAGATCCAGAACAGGGAAACGGCGATTAAGATGCTGAAGGCAAAGCTTCTTGAGATAAAGGAGCGCGAGCAGCTCGAAAAGATCGAGGATATCCAGGGCAACAAGACCAATATCGAGTGGGGCGCACAGATCCGTTCCTACGTATTTATGCCTTATACTCTCGCAAAGGACACACGTACCGGCTATGAGGACGGTAACATCCAGGCAGTTATGGACGGCGACATCGACGGCTTCATCAATGCTTGGCTCAAGTGGAATTCCGGCAAATGATCATATAGTTAAAAGACCCGAGAACACAGTTCCCGGGTCTTTTTTTGTGGCTTGATCTGGAAATAACAGAATAATTATGCCCGTCCTCGCCGATACTAACCAAAATAAAACGTCACGGAGGCGGCAATATGTCAAGAAGCGCGGTGAACCGCTTGAAAAAGGATGCAAAGCTGATCCGAAGTGTGAAGCTTTCGGAAAACGGAAAAACTGCTGACGCAAGGTGGCTTTACGAAAACAGAATAAGGATACTGAGATTTGCGGAAAGAGCCTTGTGCGGAATTAAGAGCCTTGTCGGTTCCGTTGGCGAAAAGAAGGCGCAAAAGCTATATCGGGTGTCATCGGATATTTTAGAGGAGGCGGCGTATTCGCTGTCGGAGGAGGAGCTGATCAAGGCTCTTCTGGCAAGGCAGTCGCAGGAGGCGTATTTTTCACTTCCTGAGCTTTGGGCGCTTGAAGATGTATTGACGGCGGTTCTGATAGAAAGGATCGCCCTCTCTGCGAAAAAAGGCCTTGACGACGGATTTGCGGGCGCTGCTGTGAGCATGCTTTACGAGCTTGGCAGCATAGACTTTGAAAACGTTCTTTCCGCGGTGTCTTTATCGGAGGCGGTGCTTCGGGACGACCCGTCAGGGGTGTATGCTCTTTGCGATGGGGAAACGAAGCGGATGTATCGGCGCAAGCTGACGGAGGTGGCGCGGCGGGAAACGTGCGATGAATACAAAATGGCGCTTTTATATAAAAGAACCGCAGAGACACTGGCAGGGAAGGAAAGGCATATCGGCTATCTGCTGATGAAGGATTCGCTTCTGCCATTCGGTAAGGTATATTTTCTCTTGCTTTATACCGTGCCGCTAGTCATATCGATCCTGCTTACAGTGCTTGCATACAGAGCCGAAAGCACGGCTTTGATGCTTGCCGCCGCAGGCGCATATTTTCCGATCCGTCTGCTTACAAAAAAGGTTGTGGACGACGTGCTTATGAAAAGAGAGCGCGCGGATATCGTGCCGCGGTTGGCGCTGAACGGGATCCCCGATGAATGCCGTACCGTCATAACGTTTACAACAGTTTTGTCAAATGCAGAAAAAGACAAAAGACTATTTGATAAAATTGAGAAATATGCGCGCGCATACAAAGACAAAAACCTGTTTTTCGCAGTGCTTGCGGATCTTCCCGATTCGGAAACGGAGACATCACCGGGAGATGAGGAGCTTTTGCGCTTTGCAAAGGGAGAGACCGAAAGGATAAACAGCGGGCTTGAAAGCCGGCGAGTGTGCTTTCTTGCGCGCCGTCGGTCCTTTTCCGTGAGCGAAGGGAAATACATGGGAAAGGAGCGCAAAAGAGGCGCTCAAGAGGCCTTCTTTTCGCTTTTGTCCGGAGAGGCGTGTCAATTTAGCACTGTTTCGGGCGCTGTTCCCGAAAACGTAAGTTATGTGCTTGCTCTGGATACGGATTCGGAAATAATGCTTTCGGATCTTAATAAGCTGATCGCATCGGCGGCGCATCCCTCAAACCTGCCGGAATACACCGTGGTGAACGGACGCACCGTCGTTTCGAACGGATATGGTATCATAGCGCCGCGTGCCGAGATATCCCTGAAAAAAGCCGACAGCTTCAACAGATATACACTGCTCTCCAATGCGTATGGCGGCCGAAGCTTATATGAGAGCGCCGCCTTCAACGTTTATGCGAAGCTTTTCGGAACTGGACTGTTTTGCGGTAAAGGACTTATAAATGCAGATGCATACTGCAGGGTCCTCAAGGGGGCGTTTCCTCGGGAATGCATCCTTTCACACGATATAGCCGAGGGGCAGTACCTGCGCTGCGCTTTCGCAGCAGACGTTTGTATTTACGATTCTCCGCCGTTTGATTACCTGTCCGAAATCAAGCGGGCTCACCGCTGGATACGCGGGGACGTGCAGTCCCTTGCGCTTGCGTGCAAATACATTAAGGATGAAAAAGGAACTGTCAGCAAAAGCCCTTTGTCATTAAAATCAAAGCTGATGCTGACGGAGCCTCTCGCCGATATATTCGCTGATATTTTTCGTGTCCTTTCGGTTATTATCTCCCTCCTTTCGGGGAAGATCGGTTTTCTCGTCTTTCTGTTCTCCGTTTCAGATCATCTTTACAGCATTCTCAAAATGATCGTCTCAGCCGCGAAAATACCGAAAAGAAGATACCTTTCGGGCTTTCCCGATTATTATAAGGTTTTGCTCTATTCTGCCTTTATGCCTTTGCTTGGGGCTGCAATGCGCTGCTTTTATACTGCGGATGCTTTCATTCGTGCCGTCTGGCGAATGAAGCTTTCGAAGTGCAGGCTTCTTGAGTGGAGCGTGTTCGATCCATCGGGAAACAGCGGGAAGAGCTTCGGAGAATGCCTGAGAAAAACAAAGGCATCTGTCTTTATAGGCGCTTTGTCTATAATGCTTTCGCTCTTTTCGAAAGGCGCGGGCGCGGTGATCCTTTGCCTGTCCGGCTTGTGCTGGTGCGCTTTCCCTTACGTGATATACGTTTTATCGGGGGCACAGCCGAAGCCTGCCAAAAAAACGGACTACAGAAAGGAATTCTGCGAGGATGCGAGGCTGATGTGGCGCTTTTTCGAGACCTATGTAACGGAGGAATACTGTTATCTGCCTCCCGACAATGTGACCTTCCTTCCGGAATATAAAATTGCCGAAAGGACATCGCCAACGAATATCGGCCTTTACCTTTTGTCGCTCCTTAACGCATTTGATTTTGGATTTATCGATGGGGACGAGCTGTACCGCCGTCTTGACGGCACCCTCACCACCGTCAGCCGCCTTGAAAAGAAATGGGGACATTTATATAACTGGTACGATATCAAGACCTGCCGCGTGCTTTATCCTGCATACGTTTCGACCGTGGACAGCGGTAACCTGGTTGCCTCGCTTATAGCGGTGAAAAACGGCATCTCCCATATGGGTGCGCTCTTTGCTCCCATCGTTTCCGGGATAGAGTCTATAGTTGACGGCGCGGATTTCAAGAAGCTTTATTCTCAAAAAAGGGATTTATTCCATATCGGATATAACGGCGCGCTTGACGCACACGACAAAAACGTTTATGACCTGTATTCAAGCGAAATGCTTATCACCTCGTATTATGCAGCGGCAAAGGGAGACGTTCCTTCGTCCCACATGGCAGCACTCGGCAGGATCTGGCTCGATAACGGCGGCTTATCACATATGCTTTCCTGGAGCGGCGGTGCATTTGAATACTTTATGCCATCGATCTTCCTGCCGACCGTTAACAAAACGGAAAGAGGTGAAGCGATGCTTTCAGCATACCGTGAGCAGCGGAAAAAGGAGGCGGTGTTTGAAGAGCGCGGCATTTACGGCGTCTCGGAATCATCATTTTACGATTTTGACGACAGTATGAACTACCGATATAAGGCTCACGGAGCCGCCTCTCTCGCCCTTAGCCGCCATGTGGAGCGGGAGAATGTATATTCGCCCTATTCCATGTACCTTATGGCTTCGTACGATGAGAATATCTGTGAAAATCTCCGAGGACTGAGGGATACCGACCTATACGGGCGATACGGATTTTTCGATGCCATCGACCTGACGCGCAGCCGCGTTGGCAGCGGCTACGGTATAACGAGGCTTTATATGGCGCATCACGTGGGTATGAGCATTGCTTCTCTTGCCAATCTCTGCTTTGATAACGTCAACGTAAAGCGCTTTATGTCTGAGCCTGCAATGGGAGCCGCAGAGCATCTTCTCTACGGAAAGATCGAGATCTGCAGACCGCGTTCAGGCTTTGATGCGATCATGACGGGAAAAGACGTACCCGCTTTTGCGACTCATGAAGGGACCGTGACGGAAAAGGGGGCTGCTGTCGTTTCAAACGGGCGCGAAAGGATAGTTGCAGATGAAAACGGCGTGGTCGTCTTTTATTCCGGAGGCAAGCTTATTTCTCAGCCTTGCGGTGGGAATATAAACGGATTTCACGCGCTTTTGCTTGTGGACGGGATCATTTACGACTGCCTGTGTGGAAGGTCGGCGGGGAAGGGCGTCAGAGGTTCGTTTTATTCCGACGGTGCATCCGCGGTATACAAAAACGATATCGTCCACGGCGATAAGCTGATAACCACGGAGCTGACGCTCACCGTTTCGCCGGACGAGCCGAGGATAGCTGTGAGGCTTTGCCTTTCGGGAGATGCGGTATCCGCAACGGCAATGTTCTTTATGCTTCCCGTTATCAACAGGCGTGACGATTACTGCAGCTCACCCTCATATTCGGATCTTTTCGTGACGGTGAACAGTGGGAATAACAATGAGACCGTCTATAAGCGGAAAACGGGAGACGGGGAATATTATCTTAAGGTCTTTACCGTCCCCGAGGCCCCCTCCGCTGTTTTTACAAGAGCGGACGACGTGCTCGCCTTCCCGGCAGATGTAAGGATGCTGAATGCAAGCTTTTATAAAAACGGAGAGGATGTGTCGGGTCCTGCCGTTCATCCCTGCTTTTTGGCAACGTTGCCTTTGGTGCCGATGGAAAATAAGGAGGTCTTGGGGGCTGAGCTTCATCTGCTCGTAAACGGAGAGGGGGAGGATAACAGCTTTGATTCCGCGCTCCGAAAGGCGAAGCGCCATTTTGACCTTACGACCTCCCTTGCAGGCGCCGATGCCTCTGCTTTGAAAACGGCATTTCAATTGCTGACAGCCATAAACGAAGAAGGAACTGTCACGAAAATAAACGGATGCGACAGCGTTGCCTTCCGACGTGACATTTTCTGGAGACATGGCATCTCAGGCGACCTGCCGATAGCGGCGGTATTTGTGCCCGATGATATCGGCGCGTCCTTGGAGTTTATGCTTTGCGATATTCTGCGGGCAAAAAGGTTTTTGTTTATTTCGGGGGTGAGGTTCGATCTCGTTTTTATCGTGGAAACGGGAGGATATTTCCGAAAAGGAGAAGAGCGGGTGCTTCGGCTGACCGAAGAGTGCGGATGCCGTCTTCTGATGGGGAAGAATAACGGCATATTTTTAGTCGATCGCGGCGCGATGACTGAAAATGACGAAGCCGTGTTTATTGCCTTTGCATCGGCTGTGATCAAATGCGGCGACGTGAAAACAGTCCCTTTCGAAAAGCCGTGCGGCAGCAGGGAAAGATATGATGTGCTGAAAGAGGAATGCAGTTTGCAGAAAGCAGTAATAGGCTCGGGGCACATCGCGGTGGGCAATGGCCGCTGCGCCTCTCCGTATTCATTTATATACGCAAACACCGCCTTCGGTACACTTCTCACAAACAGGACCGCCGGGTTCACGTGGCGGGGGAATTCTTCTCTCTTTTCTGTTTCACGCCGCCATCGGGACCCAATTGCGGGGGAAGGCGGTGAAGCGCTCACTCTGAAGATAGGGGATGCTTCCTACGATCTTTTGAGACATGCGAAAAAAACGGTTTACGGAGATGGAAACGCAGAGTATTCGGGAAAGATCGGGGATTCCGAATACAGAGTGAAAATCGGAGTTGACGCGCGATATCCCGTGAAGCTTTTTGCCGTGACTCTTGACAGAGGTCTTGAGGACGGCGTACTGACGCTCACTCATTATCTTCCGTGCCACGCGGTCTATAACGGCGAAAGACTTATTTATCTTCGGGAGGATTCCCTCTCGGCAACAGTCTTTTCCGTGCCGCACTGCCATTCCTTTGAAACCGAAGCGGACGCACGTTCCGTTTCGTATTCCCGAGCGGCAATAAGCGGCACTCAGGGGTTCGTGCTTGCGGCATATCCTTCCTCCGCTCACGAAAGGCTCTTGCCGCATTTGAAAAGCATATTCAGCACCGCAGATTCGATCACCGCCGCATTTATGAGGTATTCCGAATGGAGAAAGAAGCTCATTCCTTCGCTCATCTATGGCGGAAAGCGGGAAAACGAAGCGGATATGATGAATCTGGCCGCCCATCAGGCGGTGTATTTCCGTATGCTTGCCCGCTGCGGATACAGCCAGCCCGGCGGCGCGTACGGCTTCCGCGATCAGCTGCAGGATGCGCTTTCGTCACTTTACTATAAGCCGGAGCTTTTGAAATATCAGATACTTCGTTCCTGCTATAATCAGTATACCGACGGAAGAGTGGCTCACTGGTGGCATCCGGGCGTTGGCGGCCTTAAGTCAAGGTGCTCCGACGATTATATGTGGCTGCCATATGCCGTGGCGGAGTACGTTTTAGCCACGGGAGACCTGAAAACACTTTCGCTGAAGGTGCGGTGCCTTATCTCGCCTCCTCTCGGTGACGGTGAGGAGGACAGATACGAAAAGCCGCCGCATACGGAAGAAAAGTATTCGGTCCTGGAGCATTGCCTTATGGCCATCGACGAATCCATGGAAAGAGGAGTGCACGGACTGCCTCCTATGTTATCGGGCGACTGGAACGACGGAATGAACGGCGTTGGTGCAAAGGGTAAGGGCGAAAGCGTGTGGCTTGCGTTCTTCTTTGCTTTGACCTACAAGCGCTTTGCTGAGGTCATGTATGCTCTCTCTGACGAAACCGAGGCAGAACGTCTCAAAAAGGCAGCACTTGAGCTTATCAATGCCGCCGAGAGGGCATGGGAAGACGACAGATATCTTCGTGCATACGACGATGACGGGGTCCCCCTCGGCAGCGAGATCTCGGAGGAGTGCAAGATCGACGTGCTCCCGCAGGCCTTCTCCGTGTTCGCGGAAGCAGACCGTGAGCGCTCGGTCATAGCAATGGAGACTGCGTATAATAAGCTGTTCGACAGCAGTCGCGGCATCCTCCGCCTTTTTGCCCCTTCCTTTGATAAGACGGATAAATACGGTTATATTTGCCGATATCCTGCAGGAATAAGGGAAAACGGCGGTCAGTACACTCACGCGGCGTTGTGGGCTGCCATGGCATTTTTCGAGCTCGGCGCTTATAAACGTGGGCTTGAGATACTTTCAGCGCTGACACCGCTTAATATTCACGAAAACGGCGCTATGAACGGCAAATACACGTCTGAGCCCTATCTTATGTGTGCAGACGTTTACTATGGAGAGAATATAACGGGTAAAAGCGGATGGAGCGGCTACACGGGCTCCGCTGCGTGGTATTACCGCGCTGTTATGGAGCACGTGATAGGAGTGCGGCTCGCTTCGGGCAGCATCAGGCTGGCACCTCCGCCCGAATTTGTGAACGGTGACTACAGCTTCACCTTCAGATATAAGGAAAGCTGCGTTTCTGTCGTTGTTCAATACGGAGAGGGGAAGGCGGAGGCGACAGAAGCCTATGATAAAACTGTCATAATGTCCGAGGGAGAGTCCGTGCTTTTGCCTCCCAATATTGAATTTGCTAAAATTTTAATAAAAGTGATAAAGTAAGCAGGCTTATCACTTGCAAAAAGCGTTCATTTATTGTAGAATGTATATACGAATGCCCGTATGTGCGTGATGACGATGAACGCTTTTTTCGTTCATTTGCAATACAAGCATTCCTTTTATACGGTTTTTGAAAGGTGCTGTTTTTCGAATGCTCACAAATCTTGTGCTTGCAATAAATAAATTATCGTTTCCCGGTCTCGGTATCGGTGAATTTTCCGTAAACGAAACTGCGTTTACTCTCTTCGGTCACGACGTTGCCTGGTATGGCGTCATCGTTACTTTTGCTATCCTTGCCGTTTGCGCGTACGTATACAAAAGAGCTAAAAGCGTGGGCTTCGTCCTTGACGATATCCTCGACTATTTCATTTTCTCGATACTTTTCGGTATTCTCGGCGCCCGTCTTTACTACGTTATCTTCTACGGACTTGACAGGTATATCGTAACGGATGGCGGCTTTTTCTCGAATTTAAAGAATTCATTCATCAATATCATCGGTATCTGGAATGGCGGTATTGCCATTTATGGCGGCATCATCGCCATCGTCATCACCGTTATCGTTGTGTCCCGTCGCAAGGGTGTGCCTCCTGCGGCAATGCTCGACTTCGGCGGCCACGGAGCCATGCTCGGTCAGGCCATCGGCCGTTGGGGCAATTTCGTCAATGCGGAAGCATACGGAGTTGAGACAGAGCTTTTCACAAGAATGGGTATCACCAATTCCCTCGGCATGACGAGATATTATCATCCTACCTTCCTTTACGAATCCCTTTGGAACGTAACCGGCTTTATCCTCATCAATATCCTTTTCCGCCGCCGTAAGTATAACGGACAGGTGTTCCTTGCCTACTGTGCTTGGTATGGCCTTGGCCGTATGTTCATCGAGGGACTCCGCACCGACAGCCTCTATATAGGCTCCACAGGCATCAGAGTTTCTCAGCTTCTCGGCTTTTTGCTCTTCGCTCTCGGTACCGTTGCTCTCGTAGTCATCGGCAAAAGGAAGCGCGAGGTCACCCATGCTGAATTTGAAGCAGGGCTGAAAGAATCTCTCAAAGCCCGCGCGCTCTATCTTTCCGAAAAGCAGAACAAGGCCTCTCTGAAAGCGGAAGATGCGGAGGAGGCCGCAGGAGAAGAAAACGAAAACGGAGATGAGACCGAATGAAAGCGAAAATAATAGACGGTAAGCTCGTTTCGGCGGCTGTGCGCGAAAGAATCAAAGCCGACGTTGAAAAAATGGACGTAAAACCCGGCCTTGCCGTTATAATCGTTGGAAGCGATCCCGCTTCCACAGTGTACGTGCGCAACAAAAAGAAGGCATCCCTTGAGGTTGGCTTCAATTCCTGGGTATACGAGCTTCCCGAAGAGACCACTCAGCAGGAGCTTGATTCTCTTATAGATAAGCTGAACGTATCCGACGAGGTGCACGGCATTCTCGTGCAGCTTCCGCTGCCCCGTCACCTTGACGAGAGGGAAGTGGCAGAGCGCATCGTCCCCGAAAAGGACGTTGACGCATTTCATTCCGTGAACTGCGGAAGGATACTCCAGGGAACGGCAGAGCTCCTTCCGTGCACTCCCGCAGGAGTTATGGAAATGCTCCATTACTACGGTATCGACGTGGCAGGCAAGAGCTGCGTCGTTGTGGGCAGAAGCAATATCGTGGGCAAGCCCATGGCGCTGCTTCTCCTTGGCGAAAACGGCACCGTTACAGTGTGCCACTCAAAAACAAGGGATCTTGCATCCGTTACGAAAACGGCAGACGTGCTCGTTGCCGCTGTCGGAAAAGCAAAGCTCATCGGCGCCGATATGGTGAAGGAGGGAGCCGTCGTGATCGACGTTGGTATGAACCGCGACGAAAACGGCAAGCTCTGCGGCGACGTTGATTTTGACGGCGTATCCGAGGTTGCATCCTATATCACACCGGTGCCCGGCGGCGTCGGTCCTATGACGATATCAATACTGCTCCGTAATACATACAGAGCGGCCTTGAATATATTAAACTAAACTCTTAAAGTGAGGTATTGAATTATGACACTTGTTGTACTCGCAGCCGGCATGGGCTCCCGTTACGGCGGAATGAAGCAGATCGACCCCATCACCAAGCACGGCAATTTTATCATCGACTTCTCCGTTTACGATGCGATCCAGGCAGGATTTGACCGCGTTGTATTCATTATCAAGCCCGAAAACGAACAGGATTTCGAAGAAACCATCGGCGCACGTCTCCGCGGTAAGATAAAGGTAGAATATGCTTATCAGACCCTCGATAAGCTTCCCGAAGGCTTCACCGTTCCCGAAGGCAGAGTTAAGCCCTGGGGTACCTCCCACGCTCTTCTTTGCGCTGCTGACGTTGTTGGCAACGATAAGTTCGCTGTTATCAATGCAGACGATTTCTACGGCCGCGAAATGTATCTTAAGATCGCTGAATTCCTTAAGACCGTTCCCGAAGATTCCAGCAATTTCTGCATGGTAGGATATATCCTCAAGAACACCATGTCCCCCAACGGTACCGTTACCCGCGGTCTTTGCAAGACCAACGACGAGGGCAAGCTCGTTTCTCTCGTTGAGACCTTCAAGATCCAGCCCAATAAGGATCTCCCCGAAGGCGCAGAATCCTTCGAAAACGGCGAATGGGTACCCCTCGATGAAAACAGCATCGTTTCTATGAACTGCTGGGGCATGACCGCTAATATTTTCCCTGAGCTTGAAAAGGACGTTATCACCACTCTCTCCAATCCTGAAAGAGATCCTCTCAAGTGCGAAGCTCTTCTTCCCACCGCTGTGTTCAATATGATCTCCGAGGGCAAGTGCACCGTTGATATGCTCACAAGCGACGCTCACTGGTACGGCGTTACCGTTCGTGAGGACAAGCCCACCGTTATGGCAGGCATCAACGCTCTTATCGAGGCAGGCGTATATCCCGAAAATCTTTGGGCATAAATAACCGAAAATTATAACGAGGTAGAGTATTATGGCAATTCTTGTTTCCGGCGGTGTTGGCTTCATCGGTTCTCACACCGTTGTTGAGCTTCTCGAATCCGGCTATGACGTCGTTGCTTTTGATAATTTTTACAATAGCAAGCCCTGCGTTATCGACAGGATCAAGAAAATAACGGGACGTGATTTCAAGTTCTACGAAGCAGATATGCTCGATGGCGATGCGCTCGATAGGATCTTCGAGGAAAACGACATCGAAGCGGTCATCCACTTTGCAGGTCTTAAGGCCGTTGGCGAGTCCGTTTCCATTCCGCTTAAGTATTATTACATCAATATCATGGGTACGATCAAGCTTTGCGAGGCTATGGCGCGCCACGGCTGCAAGCGCATCGTATTCTCCTCCTCCGCAACCGTTTACGGCGAGCCCGAAAGCGTTCCTATGAGAGAGGATTTCCCCACCTCCGCAACGAATCCCTACGGCGAGACCAAGCTCGTTATCGAGCGCATTCTCTCCGACCTATGCGTTTCCGATCCCGAATGGAGCGTTTCCTGCCTCCGTTACTTCAACCCCATCGGAGCACATAAGAGCGGACTCATCGGTGAGGATCCCATGGGTATTCCCAATAACATCATGCCCCGCATCCAGAAGGTTGCTGCAGGAGAATGGGATGCCATCACCATTTTCGGCACAGACTACGACACACCCGACGGAACCGGCGTTCGTGACTATATCCACGTTACCGACCTTGCACAGGCTCACATTGCGGCTCTCAAGTACGCTGCAACCGTGACCGGCTGGGAAGCTATCAACATTGGCTGCGGCCGCGGATATTCCGTTCTTGAGATCGTTGATGCATACGAAAAGGCTTGCGGCAGCGAGATCAAGCGCACTATTATGCCTCGCCGCCCCGGTGATATTGCCGTTTCCTACGCAGATCCCGAAAAGGCGCGCAGACTCCTTGGCTGGGAAGCATCCCTCACCATCGACGATATGTGCCGCGACGCATACAACTTCAGAAAGAATAACCCTCGCGGATACGAGGAATGATCTAAGGAGCAGACATGAGCATTGTTAAATCTGTATTTGGCGTTACACGTGACGGCGTTACTGTAACTGCATACGAAATGAAAAACGACTCCGGCGTTACTGTAAAGTTCATCGATCTCGGCGGTACCGTAGTTTCCATACTCGCTCCTGATAAGGCGGGCAACATCGCAGACGTTGTTTGCGGATATGACGATCCCGATTCTTATCTCACCTGCGGCGGTTATCCCGGCGCCCTCATCGGCCGCTACGGCAACCGTATCGGCGGTGCGAAGTTTACCCTCGACGGCAAGGAATATAACCTTTTCAAGAACGACGGAAACAACCACCTCCACGGCGGCTCTGTTGGCTACGACAGAAGAATGTGGGACGTTAAGATCGTTTCCGAGGGCGAGGAGCCCGAGGCAGAGCTTTCCTACCTTTCTCCCGACGGAGAAGAGGGCTACGACGGAAATCTTGATATCCACGTTTTCTATAAGCTCACAAAGTGCGGCGCACTTTCCATCCGCTACGTTGCCACCACAGATAAGAAGACGGTCATCAACCTGACGAACCACTCTTACTTCAATCTGGCAGGCTACGACAAGGGCGATATCCTCGGCCACGAGCTTATGATCGTTTCCGATGCTATCTCCGAGGTAAACTGCGAGCTTATCCCCACCGGCAATGCTATCGACGTTACCGGCACCGAATTTGACTTCCGCGAAGCAAAGCCCATCGGCCGCGATATCGGAGGCGACAATATCCAGCTCAAGTACGGTAAGGGCTACGACCACAACTTTATTCTTTCCGGCAGCGGAGAGATCGAGCTTTGTGCCGTTGCACGTGAGCCCGAATCCGGCAGAGTTATGAAGGTGTACACGAATCAGCCCTGCGTACAGCTTTACACGGGCAACTGCATCGACGTTACTGAGGCTCCCTATAAGGGCGGCTCTCCCAAGCGTCTTTTCGCAGGCTTCTGCCTTGAAACTCAGCATATGCCCGACAGCCCTAACCATCCCGATTTTACCGATACGACACTCTCTCCCGGCGAAGTATACGATTATACCACCATCTACGCCTTCTCCGCGGAATAATACAAAAAGGGAACGTGAGAACGCCTTTCGGCGTTCTCACGTTTTGAATGTTTTACTGTGAATTTATTTGTTGAAAAAAAGGATGCCGGGAAGACGGTGCTTTCCTTGCTTCGGGAGATCGGCTTTTCGGGCACCCAGATCAAGCGGCTTAAGAAAAGGGATAACGGGATCACAGTGAACGGTGAACACGTTACCGTAAGATATAAGCTTTCGGAGGGGGAGAGCCTTTGCCTTTTGTGCGAGGATTCCTTTGCGGATGAAAACCCCAATATTCTCCCGTCGAATCTGCCGCTTTCGATAATATACGAAGACGATGACGTTATCGTCGTGGATAAGCCCCCTTATATGCCGACCCATCCGTCTATGGGGCATCATAACGATACACTTGCAAACGCTCTTGCAGCTGAATATAAGCGACGGGGCGTGCCTTTTGTGTTCAGACCCGTGAACAGGCTTGACGGGGACACAAGCGGCGTTGTGCTCCTTGCAAAATCACATCTTTCGGCTTATTTGCTGTCTCTTGCAATGACCAAGGGGCAGATAAATAAAAGCTATCTTGCCATACTTGACGGCGAGATGGATGCGGTGCCGGGAGAGGCTCATCACATTGAAAACTATCTAAAACGCGCCGATAACAGTATAATAAAGCGTGAGGTCTCAAGCCTTGAGGGAAGCGGAGACCTTGCAGTGACGAACTACCGGTGCCTTGCAAAAGGCGGCGGGGTCACGGTGGTCTCTGCAGAGCCCGTTACGGGGCGCACGCACCAGCTGAGAGTCCATTTTTCAAGCCTCGGCTATCCCATAACAGGCGACGATTTCTACGGCGGCTCACTGGGTCTTTCCGACCGCCAGGCGCTCCACGCATATTCGCTCTCGTTTCCGTCACCCTCCGGCGGCGAGATAACCGTGACGGCTCCCGTCCCCGACGATATGCGAAAAATTCTTCTCTCGAATAATATCAAGGTGGATCTATAGTGAAAAGCTTTTATAATAAAATAAGGG